>DAOUCW010000113.1:0-5944 GCA_034431695.1 Anaerolineae bacterium
CCCTTCCCCTTACCCGATGACGGTGACGGACCCCGCAGGCCGTCAGGTTACAATCAAGGCTGAACCGAAAGCCATCGTTTCCCTCGCTCCATCCATAACCGAAATCCTCTACGCTCTCGGCCTCGGGGACAGAGTGGCTGGAGTGACTGAATTCTGCAATTACCCACCTGAGGCTCAGGCCAAGCCCAAAGTGGGAGGTTTTGCGGATGTAAACATTGAGAAGCTCCTGGCCCTGAACCCCGACCTGGTGCTCGTCTCCAGCCTCCACATCTCCCAGGTCCTGCCTGAACTGGAGAAGCTCGGCCTCACGGCGGTGGTGGTGGATGCCCACGACCTGCCCCAGGTCCTTGAAAGCATAGAGCTTGTGGGCAAGATGACCGGCAAGGAGAAAGAGGCCAGAGCCCTCGTGGATGACATGAAGAAGAGGATGGATGCCGTGGCCAAAGCCGTGGAAGGCAGGAAGAAGCCCAGGGTCTTCTGGGAACTCTCCAGCGACCTCTGGACCGTCGGCCCGGGTTCCTTCGTGCACGACATCATCGTCAGGGCAGGAGGGGAGAACATCGCCACCGGACAGCCTTACCTGCAGCTCACCAGCGAAGCCATAATCTCCGCCGATCCTGAAATCATCTTCCTGGCCGACCATCCCTACGGGGAATCGGCGGAGACTGTGGCCAAGCGCCCGGGCTGGGATAAGATAACGGCCGTCAGGGAAGGGCGAATAGTTGAACTAACTCAGGAGCAGATTGACATAACTTCAAGGCCAGGCCCCAGGGTTGTGGATGCTCTGGAGCTTGTGGCCAAGATCCTGCATCCCGATGCTTTCCGTTAGGCTGAGCTTGAGGAGGCGGCGGTGGCTCTCGCTGGCCATCGCTGCCTCCCTGCTGGTAGTGGTGGGGTTCATAGCCATAACCTGGGGGGCGGCCGGCATCCCGGCTCCGGCAGTGATCAGGATACTGCTGGGGGCCAGTGATGGCCCGGCCACCTGGAGGACCATAATCTTTCAGATACGCATACCGAGGGTTGTGCTCGGTGGGATCGTTGGGATGACTCTGGCTGTGGCGGGGGCCGTTTATCAGGCCATTTTCCGCAACCCCCTGGCCGACCCTTACCTTCTCGGGGTTTCTTCGGGGGCATCTTTCGGGGCGGCGCTTGCCACCTACTTCGTCTGGCGGTTCTCCTGGGGTGGCCTCAATGCCGTATCTCTGGCCGCTTTCGGGGGGTCCCTCCTGGCCACCGCTGCCATCTACTCCCTGGCCAGGGTGGGAGGAAAGGCTCCGGTAACCACCCTGATCCTGGCAGGGGTGGCTGCGGGAGCCCTGCTTTCTTCAGCCACGACTTTCTTCATGTTCACCGCCCGGGAAGCTTTCCACACGATAAACCTCCTGGGCTGGCTCATGGGAAGCCTTGCTCTGGCCGATTGGGCGAAGATCAGGACTGCGACCCCCTACATAGCTACCGCCTTTGGGGTCATTGCCTACTACTCCTACATCCTCAACGTCCTCCAGCTTGATGAGGACCAGGCTGCAGCTCTGGGGGTGGAGGTGGAAAGGGTCAAGCTCATCCTCATAGCCGTCGCCTCGCTGGCCACCGCCGCGGCGGTCTCCGTGAGCGGAGTTATAGGCTTCGTCGGCCTGATAATCCCCCACATAGTGCGGATGATCTGGGGGTCCGATTACCGTTTCCTCCTGCCCATGAGCGGACTTCTGGGAGGGATATGCCTCATCCTGGCCGATGGGTTCATACGCTTGCTCTTCGCCCCGAGGGAGTTGCCCATCGGCGTGGTCACCGCCTTCGTGGGAGCACCCTTCTTCCTCTACCTTCTGCGCCGCCACAAGAAGGAGATTTTCCCGTTCTGAGAGGAGGATCTTTTATGTTGCCGTTGAAAGTGAGCGGAGTGCATTTCAGTTACGATGGCAAGCCTGTGCTCAGGGGGGTGAGCCTGAGCGTGGCCGAAGGGGAGGTGGTGGGCCTCATAGGCCCCAACGGTGCCGGGAAGTCCACACTGGTGAAGCTCATCGCCGGCATCCTCACCCCGCAGGTGGGGGAGATTGAGATCCTGGGCCTTCCCCTGCAGAGGTGGAAGCGGAGGGACATCGCCCGGGTGATTGCTCTTGTCCCGCAGGGAGCTTTCATCCCGCCGACTTTTTCCGTGTGGGAGAGCATTTTCCTGGGGCGGACTCCTTACCTCAGCTTCCCCGGAATCGCCAGGGATAAGGATGTTCAGGCGGTCCAGAAAGCAATGCGCTGGCTCAAAATAGACCACCTTAGAGATAGCCTCGTGGGGGAGCTATCGGGGGGAGAAAGGCAGAGGGTAATACTGGCCAGGGCCCTGGCCCAGGAGCCCAGGATACTGCTTTTGGACGAACCCACCACCCACCTGGATATACACCATCAGGTTTCAATCCTGGGGCTTATCCGGAAGTTGGCGCGGGAAGAAGGGCTTGCGGTCCTGGTCGTCCTCCATGACCTCAACCTGGCTTCCTCCTTTTCCGACAGGGTCCTGCTGCTGGTGGATGGCAGGATTCTGGCCGCAGGCTCTCCGGAGGAGGTCATAAGCCTGGAGAAGCTGAGGGAGGCTTACGGCAGCAATATTATGGTGCTGTCACGGCCCGATAGCTCTCGCCCTGTGGTCCTTCCCGATCTATCCGCTTAGCCGGGGGAGGTGGACATGAGGTATCTGCAGGAGACCATAGCCCGAATCGGTCCCCTTTCCATCCGGGCCATGGAGGAGGCGAGGAGGCGCCAGGACCAGTTGACCAAGCCGCAGGGGAGCCTTGGCGAACTGGAGGAGCTATCAGTGAAAGTGGCCGGAATAACGGGCAACCCCCGCCCTGTAATCCGCCACAAGGCCGTGATCGTTGTGGCCGGCGACCATGGGGTAGCAGCCGAGGGGGTCAGCGCGTATCCACAGGAAGTTACCGCCCAGATGGTATACAATTTCCTGCGAGGTGGGGCAGCGATAAATGTTCTGGCCAGGCATGTGGGCGCACGGGTGGTGGTCGTGGACGCGGGTGTTGCCGCCGATCTGGAACCCCACCCGGCCCTGAAGGTCCGCAAGATCGGCTACGGAACCGGCAACATAGTTCACGGCCCTGCGATGAGCCGCGAGCAGGCGATCAAAGCCCTGGAAACCGGCATCGCCCTCGTTGAGGAAGAAAAAGCTCAGGGCCTGGATATAGTTGCCCCGGGGGACATGGGCATCGCCAACACCACTCCGGCAGCAGCCATAGCTTCAGCTGTTACCGGTTTGCCACCGGCCCAGGTCACAGGGCGAGGCACCGGCCTGGACGATGAGGGGTTGGCCCGCAAGATCGTTGCGGTGGAGCAGGCTCTGAAAGTCAATCAGCCCGATCCGAAAGATGGAATAGACCTGCTGGCAAAGGTCGGCGGGTTTGAAATAGGAGTGATTGCCGGGATCGTGTTGGGGGCAGCGGCGAACAGGATCCCTGTGGTTCTTGATGGCTTCATCTCCACCGCCGGAGCACTCATCGCAGCAATCATTGCCCCTGAAGCGGTTGCATATTGCATCGCAGGGCATAATTCGGCGGAGCCAGGCCACAGCGTTATGCTCAGGCACCTTGGTCTGAAACCTCTTCTGAACCTGAACATGCGCCTGGGCGAGGGGACTGGAGCTGCTTTGGCCATGCACCTGGTGGAGGCTGCGTGCAGAATCCTGAACGAGATGGCGACCTTCGGCGAGGCCGGAGTTTCCGAACGGGTCAGATAATGCCGAAGATATTGCGTTCCTTCCTGATCGCCCTGCATTTCCTGACCCGCCTGCCGCTCCCCGTGGGGGAAATATCTCTCGGTGAGGTGGGGCGAGCCTCGTGGGCTTTCCCGGCAGCCGGAATGGTGATAGGCCTGCTGTTGACCGGAGCTGAGTCGGTGCTCAGCCATTTATTCGCGCCTGAGGTGAGGGCAGCCCTCCTGCTGGCTTTGTGGATGGCCCTGACGGGGGCTCTTCACCTGGATGGTCTCATGGATTGCTGCGATGCGTTGCTCTCCGTTAGATCGCCGGAGGAAAGGCTTGAGATCCTGCGAGATCCCCACACAGGTGCGTTTGGGGTAGCAGGGGCGATAACGCTATTGCTGGTCAAATATGCATCCCTGGCATCCTGCCTCTCGGGTGGCGGCAGAAGTGCCCTGTTCCTGGCTCCAGCCCTGGGCCGGTGGGCCATGGTTTACGCAATAGTCCGCTACCCCTCTGCCCGCACCGGCGGCATGGGCAGGAGTATAAAAGAAACCGCCAGCCGGCATAGCCTTGTCGGAGCTACGGCTTTGCTCCTGCCCCTTTTCCTCGCCTATCCGGTGGAAGCGCTGGCCTCCTTCGCCTTCATCCTGACCTTCACCGTCCTCTTCGCCCGCTGGGTGATGCAGCGCATCCCCGGATTTACGGGCGATGTCTACGGTGCTCTCTGCGAGCTGACGGAAACCATGGTGGTTCTGCTCACAGGAGCGTGGAAAGTCAGATGAAGTTCCGGATCGGTTCCACTTCTTACATCTATCCGGCCGATATCCTGCCCAATGTGCGGCGGCTTGCAGGGATAGTGGACGATGTGGAGCTTGTGCTCTTTGAGGTGGCCGATGCCAGCAATCTTCCCGATGCAAAAGTGGTAAGCGAGTTGCGCAAAATCGCGCTGCTTTACGGGATGACTTACACCGTCCACCTGCCCACAAATCTGGAATTGGGAGCTGAAGGCGACAGGTGGATCCAGTCGGTTGAGAAGGCCCGGCAAGTGATCAGGTGCACGCGCCCGCTGGAACCCTGGGCTTACATCATCCACCTCAATCCTGACGGGGCCCGGGACAGATCTTCCTGGGAGAAAATGAGCGTTGAAGCCCTGAGGCTTCTCGCTGAAGAGGCCGGAGCGCCGGAACTTCTGGCGGTGGAAAATCTGGAAAATTGCCCTCCGGAAGAGCTGAACCCGATTCTGGAGCGGACATCAGCGAGCCTCTGCCTGGATGTAGGGCACCTGTGGCTGGCAGGCAGAGATCCGGTTCCGATACTCCAGGCCTACCTCAAGCGAGCGAGGGCCCTTCACTTCCACGGAGTAAATGAGCGCGATCATGCTTCTCTCCTCCGGGCCCCTGCCCATTCGCTCCGGGCTGTCCTGGCCGAGCTGGTCCGCCAGAAGTTCCAGGGAGTCATCACGATTGAGGTTTTCTCTGCGGAGGATTTCTTCCCTTCTCTGAGGCTGGTCTCTTCACTGCTGGAGGAAATAGAGGGATGGAATCGGGGGTGATCCTGATCCTCGGTGGAGCCCGCAGCGGCAAGAGCAGATACGCCCAGAAATTGGCCGAAGAGATGGGGGAACCCGTTGTTTACATTGCGACGGCAACGGCAGGGGACGAGGAGATGGCGGAGCGCATTGCCCGCCACCGTGCTTCCAGGCCGACCCACTGGCTCACCCTTGAAGCCCCTCTGAACATCGGGCAGGCGCTGGAGAAAATCATCGGCGGAGTAAAGGTGGTGGTTCTGGATTGCGTGACCCTGTTCCTCTCCAACCTGCTGATGGAAGGGGGTGAATCGGCAACAGCGGACCAGCTTACGGCGCGGGCAATTGGGGAACTGGAAAGAGTGCTCAGTCTGTGCGGAGCCCACAGGGTTACCCTGATAATCGTTTCCAACGAGGTAGGGATGGGCCTGGTCCCTCCCTACCCTCTCGGAAGGGTTTACCGCGATGCGCTGGGGGAGGTCAATCAATGGCTGGCTGCCCGGGCCGATCGGGTTATCCTGATGGTGGCTGGCATTCCTCTGGAACTGAAGGGAACCTCTGCGGGTGTGTCGCGCCTTTGAGTGGAGGCATCGTTCCCCGCTCTCAGGTGAGGGCGGGGGTCCGAATTTCCCTTTGCTTCGCCCGAAATGATGCGTTATAATTTACTTGCCAGAAACAGGATAAGGAGGGAACAGGAGTATGGTCAGCAAGAAGGATTTCCGCAAGGT
>DAOUCW010000114.1:0-2221 GCA_034431695.1 Anaerolineae bacterium
ATGTAGAGGGAGCCCCATGCACTGGGTTATCTTCAATGCGGACGATTTCGGGGATTGCGAGGAAATAAATCAGGCGATAATCCGGGCGCACCGGGAAGGGGTCCTGACGAGTGCGAGCCTGATGGTTGGAGGCAGGGCCTTTGAAGGGGCTGTCAGGCTCGCCAGGGAAAACCCCACGCTGGCCGTCGGTCTGCACGTGACCCTGGCCGAAGGCTGGCCTTGCCTTCCACCCCGTGAACTGCCCGGGCTTACCGAAAGGGATGGCAGACTGGGTAGCGGGCCGGGGGTGGGTTTTTTCATATTGTTCAACAGGGAGGCCCGCAGGGCTCTGGTCAGGGAAATGGAGGAGCAGTTCCGGAAGTTCTCGGCAACCGGTATCCCCTTATCCCACGTGGATGGTCACCTTCACTTTCACCTCCACCCCCTGATCTTCCCCCGACTCCTCCGTCTGGCCGAGGAATCCGGAGCCAGCGGCATCCGCATCCCAAGGGAGGACTGGAAGCTTTCCCTGAGGTTCCCGCCGAGGCGCTTCATCCTCAGCACCATCTGGGCCCTGATCTACGCCCCTCTCGCATCCTGGGCTCTGAGACTGGCCAGGGCAAGCTCTCTGGCCGTCACGGATAGAGTCTACGGCCTGTTCAAAAGCGGAAGCATGACCGAGGATTATGTAGCGGGCATCCTGCAGAACCTCAGGGAAAGGTCCGCCGAGCTCTACTTTCATCCCACCTCGGGCCAGCGCATTGCTCCCCTCGGGCCGAACCCCGGCGACCTGGCTACCCTTTTGAGCCCCCGCATCCGGCAGATCATTGAAGAGCGGGGTATTCGCCTGTCCACCTACCCTTCACTGCGGAGGGAAAGCCATGTGGTTTGAAGCAATTTTAAGCTTAGCCATTGTTTTAAGCTGGGCTTACTGGATCACCGCACTAATTTCAACCTGGGCTTTTCACCGTGAGAAGGAGGAAGTGGACCCCGAATTTGCTCCGCCCGTTTCCATCCTCAAGCCCGTGAAGGGTCTCGATTACGGAGCTTACTTAAACTTAAAGAGCTTCTTCACTCAGGATTACCCCCGCTATGAAATCCTCTTCGGCGTGGAAAGTTCCGAGGAACCCACTCTGCCGGTGATAAAGCGCCTCATGGAAGAGCATCCCCAAATCCCCGCCAAAATCGTAATCGCCGAGCCGAAGAGTGCCAACCGCAAGGCCGGCATGCTGGAGATACTGAGTTCTTATGCTTCTTACCCGTTGCTTATAGCCTCCGACAGCGACTTTCGGGTCTCCCCCGATTACCTGAGGAGAATTGTGCAGCCTTTCAAGAGGCCAGAAGTAGGGCTTGTGACCGCCTTTTACCGGGGTAAGGAGCTTCTCACCACTGCTGCCAGAGTGGAAGCTATCTACATAAGCACGAATCTTCTACCTTCAGCTTCCATCGGGCTGAGGTGGATGAAAATGGGGTATGCCTTCGGCTCCACCATCGCCCTGAAACGCGAGACCCTGGAAGAAATAGGGGGATTTAAGTCCTTTGCCGACTATCTGGCGGATGACCACGAAGCAGGGGCAAGGGTGAGGGCCACCGGAAAGCTGGTGTACCTTTCCCGCTGCATCGTTGATACTGTCCTTGGTCCGGTCCGCTGGCGGGATTTGTGGTCGAGGCAATTGCGGTGGATGCGCTGTGTATTGGTCAGCCGCCCATTGCTCTATCCGGAGATAATCCTGACTTTCTCCATCCCCCTTTCTCTAATCCTCTGTCTCCTCGCTGACTTCTCTTTCTTTTCCCGCGCCCTTCTGCTTATATCCCTGGGCATAAGGATGGTGACGGGGTGGTTGGTGCTGGGCTTCATGGATTACAGAGAGCTGAGGAAAAGCATCCTGCTCCTGCCGGTTGCGGACCTTTTCCAGTTTGCCCTCTGGGTATGGGCTCCCTTCGGCAGGAAAATCGTATGGCGTGGGGAGGAATACCGGCTCAGAGGGGATGGTCGCCTGGAGAGGGTGGAGAGGAGGGGACGCCGGTTACCTTTCCCCATTCCCCGCTGGCGCCGCCGATAGAGGGTGGGTTTGAGCAAGGTACAAAGTCTTCCTGGCCTTTTTCCCCGCCCTCGTTTGCTAAGGGGTCCGCTCTGGTTTATGGTCCCACTCGCTGTCAGACGGTCAAAGTTAGCTGCTCGCCCCTTGAGTCATTTTCTGGGGGGGACAGCCCCCCAGACCCCCCGGGAGGGGGCGTGCCC
>DAOUCW010000115.1:0-5038 GCA_034431695.1 Anaerolineae bacterium
AAGTGAATGGAAGTGGGCATGGGAACAAATTTGCCGGGCCAATTGACCCTTCCCGACAATTTTGGGACACACCCAAAAGCGTGGAGAATTTGCCCAGTTGGTCAGGGGGTATGGGAGGCTTCTCAATCTGGTTTTGCCTGACCCCAAAGGGCTGGAGTTTGTCGAACCATACAAGCGCCTGGTTCAAATTCGTCAGGCTGCTTACAGGGTTTATTATGACCGCAGGTTGCGCCCGAGGGAATTCCTACCCCAGTTGATGGGAATCCTGAACGAAGCAGTAAAGGTCGGGGAATTAGACCTGACAGAGCCAGCAGAGATTACCTCTGATGCTTTCTTGGATGAGTTAAAAAAAGAACCCCATAGGACAAAAGTCACAAAAACAGCCAGCGCACTGGGAGCCTACATTGACGCCCACATTTACGAAGATCCTGCTTTCTACCAACCCCTGCAAAAACAATTGGAGCAAATCCTGGAAAAATTCAGGCAGAAGCGCCTTGAAGCCCAGGGGGTAGTAGAACAATTGTTAAGTTTAAGAGATGAAATTCTAAAACGCACGACAGAGGCTGAAAGATTGGGGTTGAGTCAGAAGCAGTTGCCTTTCTTCAACGCCATTGAAGAAGCCGCTGCTCCGGATTGGACGCAAATGGAGCCGGCGAGGCAAAGGGTGAGAGCAGCCATCTACAGATGTTTAAAGAAGTTTGGGATCCCGAGGGAGAAAGCGGAACAATGGCAGACCAAGTTGCTCGAGCTGGCGGAGCTCCATTTTAAGGAGGTTTGAAGCAATGGAGCGGCTTGCGGGAGACTCGCAGGTTGCCCTGGTCCTTGAGCACAGGAATGTCAAACGCATAAACATCACAGTGCGGTGGGATGGGAGCATAAAGGTGACAATGCCATTGTGGATGAATGAGCAGGTAATTGGAGAGGTGCTGGAGCGAAGGAGACGCTGGATTGAGAGGAAGCTTGAAGAAATGAGGGTAAGGCGCGAGCGCTTCCCTTCTTGCTACCAGTTTAAAGAGGGCGAGATTTTCTGGATTTTCGGACATGCAGCCGTGCTGCAGGTTTTGGAAGGGGATGAGGAAGAGGTAATTGTAAAAGATGGGGCACTGCAGATAAGAGTGCCCGGGAGAGAACCGGAGAAAGTGCGAGCAGCTCTTGTGAGATGGTATAAAAAGCAGGCCCTTAAAGCCGTGGAAGAGAGAGTTGATGAATTCTCACCGCTGCTGGGAATTCGGCCTGAAGGCATAGAATTGGGGGAGTGGAAGCGCAAGTGGGGAGTTTGTGAAGTGCCCGGAAGGATTGTTAAGTTCAACTGGCGATTAGCCCAATTGCCTGACGAATTGATAGATTTCATTGTGGTGCACGAATTAGCCCATTTGAGCCACCCCCGCCATGGCAAGAATTTTTGGCATAATATTAAGAGAGTGCTTCCCGATTATGCCAGCAGGAGAGAAGCTCTGAAGGAATGGAGTGGTGCATTAATGTGGTGAAAGAGACATGGAGCCGGAAGCGGCTTCCGCACCCCTGCAATCGCCGAAAGCGCCTCCCCCGGCATCCGGGATCGTCCGGTTACACTCTGGGCAAAGTGAAGGGCAGTTGCTTATCCACTCCAAGAAATCACTTTAGCATGTGCAAGAGGTCGGGGCGGATAGCACGTGCCCTTGAAAGCTCCGGAGCAGACCAGGGCGGGTATAGCTTTAAAGCGGATTTCTCGCGGCATAGAGAGGATGAGGAAAACAAAAAGCACCCAGTGGTTATCCAGGGCAGTAGAGCACAATTCATTTTCCCGCGGAGCTTTTCAAAATTTTCAATCGTTCCCGGTAAATATCACGCAACCCGCGCCGCACACTCAAGTTATATTCCCTCACCGCAATCTCCTTCCCGATTTCTCTTAATTTCTCCAAAGAGGCAGCCCCTTTAAGGCGTCTTTCCCATAAACTTTGATGATAAATCCGGGAAAGCTCAGCTCTATCCAGAGGTCCAGAGCCTTTCATTAAGGACCAGGTTTCCCATTGTTCACGCTTGAAGTCAGGATGATACGGAAGTCTCCAGCGATCGTCTGGCCCCGCCACCACATAACCCAATTCCCACATCCGGTGGAGAACTGCCTTCAAATCTTCCAGGGTGAAGATCCCCTTCCAGAAGGGATGCAACCGCTTATAAATCTCCTCTGAATTCAGCCAGGCCGAAGCCAACAGCTTCCTTAACTTATGAGGCGACTGAGCGCAAATTGCCTCCAGATCAGGCAGCTCATCCAGTTCCTTCAGGACAGGATATACGGAAGCCCAAAGGGCTGGTCGCCAGATTTCCCTCTGTAATACCTCCGGAACAGGATTGCCCCAGTTGAGATAACAAACGTCTTTCCCACAACCCAGGACCAGCAGGGTAACCCTTTCAGGCCATACGTGGTAGAGGTGCGATTCCCCATCATGCTTGCGACTTCGCCTGAGAGAAACCGCAAGCTTTACACCCTGGACTGCCTCTATCCCTCTTAGAAGCTCTATGTTCCTGCTCATCCAGAGGTAACTGCGCTTGAACCACCAGAAGACGGCTATTCCCATCCCCAGGTAAGCGCTGCTCCGCCTCCGGAAATCCTCCGGGGTTATGCGGGACGTCTGGCACTCGTGAACTACCCTGCTTCTATCAGGCAGCGTAACCAGAATGTCGGCCACCCGCCTGATCTCAGGGATAGGGACCTCGAGCTCAACCTCGCCGGCACCCCAGAAGGGGTCCTGACGCAACCAGGCATAAAGGGTCTCCTTCGCTGCCAGATGTTCGGGAGTCTCAGGAGCAGTCCAGCCAGCGTAAGGACAGAGAGTCCGATGGGCAAAATGGCGGATCACCCTGGTGCCATGCCGGATTATCATCTCCCCTTTGCATAGAGGACAGACGAGAGTTCTTCCGGCCAGCTCTTCTTTCGGCCGAAGGTAGTGCAGGATGTTTATCCTCTCCCCCCTTTCCCGATCAAAGGCCACGAACGGCATTCCTTTTCCTCCTCCATCAGGATGCTTTTCCCTTCCGTGGGGCGGGAAAATTTCCGGCTTTCTCGCCGAACTCCAGCTCCTTCAAGACATCTCGCACCAGTTTTGTCCCCACCCCGCTGCGGAGCGAGGTCGGCAGCACTTCTAACTTCTTTGCCTCGCTCAAGAGCTGTTCGTATATCTGGAAGAAGTGCGCACGGACAGCTTCCGGGTTCTCAGACCGGCAGATCTCCACCCATCCCAGGCAATGGACTGCTGCCGAGATCAGCGGATGAGAAAAGCTGGGCGTTCCGTAGCTGCCCACCTCCCGAACAGCTCTTAAGACTTCACCCCAGGCTTCCGCTGCGCTCGGCAAGTTGCTGTTAGTTGCCAGCCTCCTGAGCTCGGCAATGGTCGGGAAATACGGGCTGGTGTAAACGTGGATCTGTGCAGCCCGCAGGAGGGATTCAAAGGGCAAATCCCTGAGCATCTCGGCGTAAGCTTCCACCGAGGCAGGACTGAGGCCTGCATTGGGATAGCAGGCCCCCAGGAAAACCAAAATCTCAGCTATTTCCTTAAAGCTCGCCATTACCTCGCCTCCGCTCCAGGACTTCAGCGATAGCGTGCCAGCTTTTCGGCACATCCTGCGTTTTACTTGCAGCCATATCGCGGGCAACTGCCAGGACACTTCCCGGCGCCTTTATCGTGAGCCCATCCCTTCGCATCGCCTGGACGGCTTTGGGGATGAGCCCAGGATCAATGCCAGCTTCTCGAAAGGCGCGGAGGTCCTTCAGCCATCTTTTGCGCTCTGCTCTGAGAGGAGTGATGCCGGTTGCCCCGATAAAGGCTATGGCCCAGGGTTTCAGCGGCTCAGGCACCCAGGACAGGTCAACGGGCGGTGATTTGGCCTGCAGGCGCTCGAAAAAGGCCTCAATGGAAGGCGCAGTGCCTCCCGGCGATCTTTCCCGGTTTGAGGGGGATGGTGTGTCGGCGGCGTCAGCCGCCGGAACCCCTCTAATTCCCGGCGTAATCTCTGTATGTAATTTCTGGTTATAATCTCCGTTTGTAATCTCTGGTATTGCCCGGACACTGTGTCCGCTCGATTGGACATGGTGTCCGTCCGATTGGACATTTTGTCCGCCCGATTGGACATCGCCTTCTTCCGGGACAAGCCAATCAAAGGGATACCCAAGAGCCTGGAGGTCTTCTTTGACCTTTTTCAGGTTAACACGATATTGATATGTCTTATCCCATCGGTAGCGGGGATTAGAGCGCCTGAAAAGCCATCCCTTCCGGACGAGATAATCAAGATGTCGGCGGATCGTGCGGGGGGAGACTGAGAGCATAAGCTCTTCCCCAAGCTGTTCTGCAGTCTTATATATCCAGCCATGGGTTTTGAATTCATCAAGTTTCACCTGGACGCCGTCTTCATGAGCTCGCCTCTGCTCTTCTTCCAGGTAAGCGTCAACGTCTCCCATCCTTTCCGTCCAGTAGAGAAGCTGCCCCAGAATGAGAGCAGAGATGTGGTCTCCCGTCAGAGCAACCAGCTCCTCCCTGATGACCGCTTTCTTCAAAGGTCTCGCCTGCATCTCTCACCTCCAGGATTACAGGCCGATACTTCCATCAGCCCGAGCCCTCCAGCCAGGGCGAGGCAAAGGCCTTCATGCCGGTGATGAGGGCTCTAAAGCCATGTCCCGGCAGCAGGTGAACTCGCCGCCCTGGTGCGCAAGCTGCTCCAGTGTGATTTCCCGAAAGCCGCATGGGCACCGCATCGGAACCTCCTTAAACCCGCCAGAGGCTCAGGATAGGCTGCCATCCACCAGAGGGACGGGATGGCCCGCAGCGTCCTCCCATACCAGGCTCTTCTCAGGATCAAGCTCAGCGATCGGCTTGAAGAGATAGCGCTTCGAACGCTCCTGCCATCCCCATTGCTTCAGTTCCCTCCTGACCGTCTCCTTCACCCTCTCAAGCCTCGAGGGGGAGGAAGCCACCACCGCTACAAAGAAATCGGGCGGATAGCCGAAGCGGGCTTTGAAGAGGGAAGGGCCCCTGCCAAACCTATAAGCCTCATATCCCCTTAT
>DAOUCW010000116.1:0-7104 GCA_034431695.1 Anaerolineae bacterium
CGTCAACCCCCACCCCTGAGGTTACCATCCCCGCAGAAGTGAACCTCGTCCTCTGGCTCCCCGATGAGCTTTTCCTGGAGGGAAAACCCGGAAAGGAGGCACTGGAAGGGGAAATCAGGGCCTTTGAGCAGGCTCATCCAGGGGTTAAGGTTAAAATCCACGTCAAAAAAGCCCGGGGAAAAGGCGGTATTACCGACCTGCTCCTTAGCGCCCGCGAGGTGGCGCCTTCAATCCTGCCCGATCTGGTGGTAATGGATGCGAAGGAAGCAGCGTGGATCGGTGGGGAGATCTTCCAGCCCCTGGGGGAGGTCCCCGGAGGCCTCTTCCCTTTCGCCGCAACCCCTGAATTCGTCTACCTCGCAGCGGATGTGGACCACCTGGCTTACAACACCGGAATATTGACTTCGCCCATCTCCAGCTGGTGGGACCTCGGGGAAAGCGGGAAAGGGCTGTTAGTTTTCCCTTCCGGAGAGATGGCAGCGACCCAGTATCTCGCTCTGGGTGGGCGTTTTAGCGATGAGAGAGGACATCTGAGCCTTCAGGAGGAACCCCTGGCGGAAACCCTGAGGCTCTGGGCTGCCGGGCTGGAGACCGGAGTGATTTCCCCCCTTTCCCGCGAGCTCAAAGGGCCCGAAGAGGGGTGGAAGTTATACCTTTCCGGAAATGTGGCCGCGGTTGTTGTGAGGTCATCCCTTTTCCTGAGTTCGCGGGAGAAATTGAAGCAGACAGCCTTCGCCCCTCTGCCCTACGCTACTCCGATAGCGTGGGGATGGGTGGCGGGGATTGTATCCCGGGACCCCAGGCGGAAGGAGCTCGCCTGGGAACTGGTCAGGTGGTTGCTTCAGCCTGAGCGCAACAGGAAGTGGACTCTGGCCTCAAACTTCCTGCCCGTCCACAGGGAAGCCTATTCCGGAGAGGGAGACCCCTACATGCTATTTCTTTCCAGACAGCTTGAATCGTCCCAGCCTGCTCCCCCTGCCGTCCTCCTCAGGCCAATGGAGGAAGCCCTGTGGAGCGTGGTCCTGGGTAAAGCTACCCCCGAAGAGGCAGCCAGAAAGGCAGCAGGAGCAACCTATTAGGGGCAATGAGGGGGAAAGAAAGGGGCCTGCCCACCGGACCGGGCAAGCCCCTGCTGTTTTTCACCGCTTGCTGTAGCGAGGAGCCTTGCGGGCACGCTTGAGGCCGACCTTCTTGCGCTCTTTCTCCCTCGGATCGCGGGTGAGGAAGCCGTATTGCTTGAGGACCGGCCGGAGCTGCGGGTCATAGAGGGTTAAGGCTCTGGCTATGCCGAGTTTTATCGCATCGGCCTGGCCGGAGATACCACCGCCTTTCACCTTCACCGTTATGTCAAATTTCCCCTCCATGCCCGTAACTCTCAGAGGGCTGAGGACCGTGAGGATGTTCCTTTCCAGCGGGAAATATTCCTCCAGAGGTTTATCGTTAACGATTATCTTACCGCTCCCTCCGGGGTAGAGGCGAACCTGAGCGGAAGCTTCTTTCCTGCGCCCACGAGCATAGTAGTAGCGGAGTTGCTCTACCATTTCCCCCTCCCTCCCTTATATCTCCAGCTTCTTGGGCTGCTGGGCCTGGTGAGGATGCGTTTCCCCGGCATAGACCTTGAGCTTCTTGAACATCTTGCGCCCGAGCCTGTTCTGGGGAAGCATCCTCTTGACCGCCAGCTCAAGGACTCTTTCAGGATGCTCCGCCAGCATCTTGCCCAGAGGTATCTCTTTCAGGCCGCCCATGTAACCCGAATGCCGGTAGTAGATCTTGTCCGTGAGCTTCTTCCCCGTAACCTTGATCTTCGCCGCATTTACGACGACAACATAATCGCCGCAGTCCAGGTGAGGGGTGTAATAAGGTTTGTGCTTGCCCCTCAGAATCTTAGCGATCTCACTGGCAAGACGCCCCAGGGTCTTGCCCGCAGCGTCAATCAGATACCACTCCCTCTTTATTTCTTCAGGTTTGGCCATGTAAGTCTTCTGCCTCAATTTTCCCCTCCCTCAGGATAGTTTACTCTCACAAGGCAAAGGCCACGCGCCGGGACCGCAGGCCCCGATAAGTTTATGTCACGAGCTTCCAGGATGGCCTTGACTTCTTCGGGTGGGATCTTACCCTGCCCAACCCTGAGCATGGTGCCCACCATTAGCCTGACCATCCGCTTCAGGAAAGCGTTGGCCTCAATTTCAAAGAACAGGTAATCGCCATCCCTGCGCCATTCGGCCCTGTATACCCGGCGGACCGTGTTCTCCCCTTTGGTGGGGGAGCCGAAGGAAGCAAAATCATGCTCCCCCACCAGGTAGGAAGCCGCCTCCTGCATGGCTTCCAGATCGAGTTTGCCCGGAAAGTGATAGGCAAATCTCCCCCGCAGGGGGGAAGGCCAGGGCGTGTTCAGGATCGTGTAACGGTATTCCCTGCTTATAGCACTGAAACGGGGATGAAAGCCTTCCGGGGCCAGGGCTAATTCCCTCACTGCAATGTCTTCCGGCAGGAGGGCATTCAACCCCCTCTGCATTTCTTCCAGGGAATGCTTCCATTCCACCCGAAAGGCTATCACCTGTCCCATTGAATGGACTCCAGCATCGGTTCGGCCGGCAGCCTTTATCCTCACCTTCTGCCCCGTGAGCCTGTAGAGGGCCTTCTCCACCTCCCCCTGGATGGTAGGCCCATGGGGTTGAATCTGGAAACCCAGGTATCTTGTGCCGTCGTATTCCAGGACAGCTCTGAGGTAGAGGGCCATTTCATTCCACAAGCTCCAGGACCGCCATTTCGGCGCCGTCGCCCTGGCGGAAGCCTAACTTCAGGATGCGGGTATACCCGCCGGGCCTGTCCTTGTATTTGGGAGCTATCTCCCGGAAAAGCTCCGTCGCTACCTTCTTGTCCCAGAGGTAAGCAGCTATGAGGCGACGGGAATGCAGATCTCCCCGGCGGGCTATGGTGATGAGCTTTTCAGCCAAGGGCTGCACGGCCTTGGCCTTGGCCAGGGTCGTCTCTATCCTTTTGTGCCGGAACAGGGCCGTGAGCAGGCTCCTGTAAAGGGCCCGCCGATGCCCAACACTCCTCCCCAGTTTCTTCTTAGCTACTCTGTGCCTCATCTTGACTTACCACCCCCGCAATTTCTTTGAGGAATCCCCTCTCTTCAAGGGTCTTCACCAGTTCTTCGTAGGCTTTGGGTCCGAAATTCCTTATGTCCTCAAAACCGCTTCTGCCCTGGGCAACCCTTTCCAGGATTTCGCCCAGAGTTAAAATGCCAGCCCTCCTGAGGGCATTGTAGACCCGGGTGCTGAGTCCGAGCTCATCTATGGTGATCTCGTAAGGAATACGGGGAGCCACCTCCTCACGCTTCACTTCAACTTCTACCTTCGGGACGGGTTTGGTCTCCGCCAGGAAGGAGAAGTGCTGGACCAGGATGCTGGCTGCCGTCTTCAGGGCCTCTTCGGGACTTATGGTCCCATCGGTCCATATTTCCATGATGAGCCTTTCCAGCTTGCTCAGGTAACCAGCCTGGGCGCTCTGAACTTCAAAGCTGACCTTCCTCACGGGGTTGAAGATGGCGTCAACGGCTATTTCGCCCACAGAAAGCCTCTTGCGCTCCTCGGCCGGGGAATAGCCCTTTCCCCTCTGAACGGTCATTTCTATCTCCAGGTCAACCTCGTCGGAGTCGGCCGTGAGGAGGTATTGCTCAGGATTGACGATCTCCACGTAGGGTGGGCACTCCAGATCCCCGGCTGTGATCTCGCCAGCCCTGGTCACCTGAACCCTCAGTTTTGCCGAATCCTCCCCGTGGAGTTTGAGCCTTATCTTCTTCACATTGAGGATGAGCTCAAGCATTGTCTCCTTGCAGTGAGGAATGGGTGCGAACTCGTGGTAAATCCCGCTGACTCTTATTGATGTGACGGCAGCACCCGGGATGGAGGAAAGGAGCACCCTCCTCAGGGCGTTGCCTATGGTCGTTCCGAAGCCCCTCTCCAGATAGCCTATGGAGAATTTGGCGTAGTTCCTCGCTTCGGCCAGACATTCAATTTTGGGCAAAAACCTCTCCAATTTACCCCTCCCTCTTCATCACCTGGAATAGAACTCCACCACCAGTTGCTCATTGATCGGGATGTCGGTTATGTCCTCGCGCCTGGGGATCTCCAGCACCTTCCCCGTCATGGTCAGCGGGTCCAGACTCAGCCAGGAAGGAACGTTAGTCTGGGCCAGGGTCTCGGCCAGGGCTTTGAAGTAGGGCTTATCGCGGCTTTCCTCCTTCACGGCTATGATATCTCCGGGCTTCACCAGGTAAGAAGGTATATCCACCTTGCGCCCGTTGACGGTGAAGTGGCCGTGGGAGACGAGCTGGCGAGCCTGGGCCCTGGAGGAGGCAAACCCAAGCCGATATACGACGTTGTCAAGGCGCCTCTCCAGTATGGTTATGAGGGTTGGACCCGTCATCCCCTTGGCCTTGGAGGCCATTTCAAAGTAGCGGCGGAACTGCCGCTCCATAACCCCGTAGATGCGGCGGAGCCTCTGCTTCTCCCTCAGCCGGATGCCGTAGTCCGAAAGTTTGACCCTGCGTTTGTCAGGGCCATGCATTCCGGGCGGGTATGGCCTCCTCTCCATTGCGCACTTTGATGTGTAGCACCGCTCCCCTTTCAGGTAAAGCTTGATCCCTTCCCTCCGGCACAACCTGCAAACCGGACCAGTATACCTTCCCATTTACACCCTCCTCCGCTTCGGCGGTCTGCATCCATTGTGGGGTATCGGGGTAACGTCGGCTATGGACCGGATCTTCAGGCCGACGGTCTGGAAAGCCCTTATGGCTGCTTCCCTGCCCGGCCCCGGTCCTTTGATGAGCATATCCACTTCCTTTATCCCCAGTTGTTTCGCCTGTTCGGCTACCTTCTGAGCGGCCATCTGGGCCGCATAGGGAGTGCTCTTCTTGGAGCCGCGGAAGCCAAGGGTCCCGCAGCTCCCCCACAGTATCGTGTTGCCCTGGTGATCGGTGATGGTGATTATGGTGTTGTTGAAGGTAGCCTGGACGTGAGCTTGAGCCACAGGCGGTATCTTCTTCTCTTTCTTCTTGGCTCGCTTCGCCTTCTTCTGAGCCATACACCTCCTCCTCGCAAGGTTTTAAGATTGCTCCTCGCCCCAGAAAAGGCAAGGAGCAGGGGAAAAGGGGACCGAAAGGTCTCCCCCATTACTTCTTCTTGGCTCCGCGCTTGCGGCCTCGTCCGGCCACGGTCTTGCGAGGACCTCGCTTGGTCCGGGCGTTGGTCCTGGTGCGCTGCCCCCTGACCGGGAGGTTCCGCTTGTGGCGGATACCCCTATAGCAGCCTATGTCTATCAGACGCTTTATGTTCATCGCTACCTCGCGGCGGAGGTCGCCCTCCACCTTGAGGTTCTTCTCAATGTATTCGCGGATGCGGCTTATCTCATCCTCGGTGAGGTCTTTGACCCTGGTGTTGGGGTTCACGCCCGTCTCCAGCAAGATCCTCTGACTGGTGGGCAGACCTATGCCGTAGATGTAGGTCAGAGCCACCTCTATGCGCTTATCCTTCGGAAGGTCAACGCCTGCTATACGGGCCATAGCTCAAGCCTCCTATTTGCCCTGTCTCTGCTTGTGTTTGGGGTTCTCGCAGATCACCCGCACAACCCCACGGCGCCTTATTATCTTGCATTTGGCGCAACGACGCTTCACTGAAGGACGAACTTTCATTTTCAACCTCCTCTAAAGCCTGGTGAGTATTTCAGCCTCTCCATCGGTTATAGCAACGGTATGCTCAAAATGAGCGGCCAGGCTCCTGTCCTTGGTCACCACGGTCCAGCCGTCCGGCAGGACCTCCACCTCCCACGAACCCGCCACGACCATTGGCTCCAGAGCCAGGGTCATTCCGGGCCTGAGGAGCACCCCCTTCCCCGGAAGCCCCACGTTCGGGACCTGAGGGTCCTCGTGCATGTGGCGACCTATGCCGTGGCCCGTGTAATCCCTGACCACATTGAAGCCATTGCTCTCGGCGTAGCTCTGGATAGCCCAGGACACATCCCCGAGGTGGTTTCCCGCTCTGGCCGCCGATATGGCCGATTTAAGGGCTCCCCTGGCTACTTCTATGAGCCTCCTTGCCTCTTCAGTTATCTGGCCCACTCCGACCGTCACAGCCGCATCGCCGTGGTATCCCTTGTAAATCACACCCACATCTATGCTCACCACATCGCCTTCTTTGATAACGCGCTTGTGGTCCGGAATCCCGTGAACCACCTCTTCGTTTATGGACACGCATATGGAAGCGGGGTAACCCCTGTAGCCCTTGAAGGATGGGATTGCCCCGTGCTTCCGGATGATCTCTTCGGCCCACTCCTCAAGCTGAGCAGTCGTTATGCCTTCCCTGACCTTTTCAGCCAGGGTGGCAAGCGTCAGGGCAACGATCCTGCCAGCCTCCCTCATCAGTTTTATTTCCCTTGGCGACTTAATCACAATCATTTCTGCTCTGGCCGCGAACTTCGGCGATGAGCTTCAGCAGTTCCCGGTGAATTTCCTCTATGCTCTTTTCTCCGTCTACCTCCCGAAGGAGGCCAGCCTTACGGTAATGCTCTATGAGGGGGGCCGTCTGGGCGAAGTAAACTTCCAGACGGCGGCGGGCCGTCTCAGGCTTATCGTCTTCGCGCTGGTAAAGTTCACCGCCGCACAGATCGCACTTTTTGTCTTCCTTCGGCGGGTTGTAGACCATGTGGTAGACGGCCTGGCAGTTGCGGCATATCCACCTGCCAGCAAGTCTTTCCAGGAGTTTCTCCATTGAAACCTTCATGTATAGGGCCATGGATATGGACTTCCCCTCCCCGGCCAGAGCCTCTTCCAGCGCCCTCGCCTGCTCTGGAGTGCGGGGGAAGCCGTCCAGGATGGCCCCTTTCCGGCAATCGGGCATGGATAGGCGCTCCAGCACAACCTTCACCATAACTTCATCGGGAACGAGCTCCCCGCGGTCCATGTAGCCCTTGGCCAGCCGACCGAGCTCGGTCCCCCGCGCTACCGCCTCCCTGAGCATATCTCCGGAAGAGATGTGGGGAATTCCAAGCTCCTCCCTCAGAAGGGCGGCCTGGGTCCCCTTCCCGGCTCCGGGTGCTCCT
>DAOUCW010000117.1:0-2402 GCA_034431695.1 Anaerolineae bacterium
GGCCACTGCCACAACCCTGTAGCCCCGGGTGAGCCAGCCAAGGAAATCCCGCCTCCTGAACACCGGAATATTGAGCCTCAGGGCCTCCTGCACCTCGGGGTTATCCCGGGGTATGGCCGAGGAGATGAGGACCATGCCGGCCCCACGGACGTTCTCCTCCCTGTGGCCCACGAAGATTTCCATCCCTTCCCTCGCCAGCTCTTCTAAGAGCGGTGAAGGGGCCCTGTCGGAGCCCGAGACTTCATAGCCCCGCTCCTTAAGTATCCTGGCTATGGCCGAAAGCCCTGCTCCCCCAATCCCCACCAGATGGATCCTCATCTCTCTGCTCCCGCTTCAGGTGACGGCCACAAAGATGAAGAGGAGCAAAATGGCCATAATCCCATAGAGGACCAGCCCTCTGAGGAAGTTCTCCGGAAGGTATTTCACCATCTGCTCCGCCGTCTTGCTCAAGGTCCCGCTCCATACGCCGGGAGGCAGCGGGTAGCCGGTTTCGTGAAGGTAATACCAGACGGTTCCGGCTATGAGGTAACCGTTGATCAGGCCTATAAAGAAGCCCAAAAGAGCCTCCTGGCATCCCACCCTCGCCTTCTGAAACAGACCCTTCACGGGCCCCGCACCCCTTACGATAGTGGGGCCGTAGTAACCGAAAAAGGTCACAATTCCGAAAATAGACAATTCCACCATCAGCCGGGTGAAGGGGTCAGTGGCCGACCTGCGGGCAAGCTGGGCTATTATTGGGACAAGGATGAAGACTTTGGTTTCGGGCGAAGCCCCGGGAGGGGTTATGACCAGGGCATTGATGATGAAAAGGGCAAGCGCTATGCTGGCTGTGGCTATCAGCTCCCTGACCCAGCCCCGGCTCATCCCTATTATCCCGAAAAGGAAGATAGTGGCTATGAAAACCGCTTCTATGGCGATCATCTTCCGGCCTCTCCTGTCACCTTGAAGCCAAGCTCAGCAGAATTTCCCCGAGCTTCTCGGCTGCCCCGGGGGAAGCAAGGGCCTGCGCCTTCTCTCTCATGGCCCTGAGCCGCCCCTCATCCCTCAGGAGGCTCAGGATGGTCGGGAGGAAAGCCCTGCCCAGTTCAGAATCCTGGAGAACGATGGCCGCACCCCTTTCCGCCAGGAACCTGGCATTCCTCTCCTGATGTCCTCCAGCGTAAGGGTAAGGGACAAGGACCGCCGGCTTGCCCAAGGTCGGAAGTTCCCCCAGGGTTGCGGCTCCAGCCCTCGAAACCACCAGATCGGCTGCGGCTAAAGCCAGGCCCATCTCCCGGTGCAGGTATGGGAAAACCCTGTAGCGCCTCCCCTTCTCCGGTGGGAGGGAATCTTTCAGAGCTTTCATCTCCTCGTAGTCCAGCTGACCCGAGATGTGAAGGACCTGGCAGAAATCCAGCAGGGCATTGAGGGAATCGGCCAGAGCCCTGTTTATGCTCCGGGCACCCCTGCTCCCGCCGAAAACCAGCAATGTTCTGAGCCCGTCCTCCAGCCCGAAGAACTCCCTCCCCTCTTCCGGCGTTGCCTCCAGCAGCTCCCTCCGAACAGGGTAACCCGTCACGACCGCTTTTTCCGGCGGGAAAAACCTGAGGACTTCCGGGAAAGTTACGGCCACCTTTGATGTCAGGACCGAGAGGAACCGCACCGCCAGGCCAGGCTCCAGGTCCGGGAGGTAAATGAGGGAAGGAATACCCTGAAGCTTCCCGGCCAGGACCACCGGGACCGAAACGTATCCCCCTGTGGCGAAGATGGCGTGGGGCGAGAACTCCCTGACTATCCTCCAGGCTTCCCACACCCCTTTCATGACCTGCAGGAGGCTCACTGCCTGGCGCAGGGGGTTCATCCCCCGGAAGGGAGCCGAAGAGACCTCCCGGAAGGGCAACCCCCACCGCGAGACGATCTCCCGTTCGAGACCTGAAGGGGTTCCCACGTAGAGGATCTGGCTATCTCTTAGCCTTTCGGCTACGGCGAGGGCGGGATAGACGTGGCCCCCCGTCCCACCACCTGTAATGATAAACCGCACTTTTTGCTCCCCTCCTCTCCCCGGCCGATACGCTCATCAGGAGGCCGACCCCGGCCATGGAAGCCACCATGGCCGATCCCCCCAGGCTCAGGAACGGAAAAACCATGCCGGTCATGGGCATAAGGCCGATCAAACTCGCAACGTGGATGAAAGCCTGGAGGGCAAGGCTCCAGCTGAATCCCGAAGCTATCAGTTTCCCGAAGAGGTCTTCCGTCCTTGAGGCAATGGAAATGCCTCTGAACACGATCAGACCCAGCAGGATCAGAACGATGAGGCAACCGACAAAACCCAACTCCTCGGCCACAAGGCACATGATGCCATCGGTGGGGAGGGTTTCCCTCATGT
Source organism: Anaerolineae bacterium (assembly GCA_034431695.1). Taxonomy (GTDB): domain Bacteria; phylum Chloroflexota; class Anaerolineae; order SpSt-600; family SpSt-600; genus SpSt-600. The sequence continues at coordinate 2,366 of DAOUCW010000117.1, forward strand.
AGGTGGCGATGGAAGCCTGCCCGAGCCCCTGCCCCAT
>DAOUCW010000118.1:0-6614 GCA_034431695.1 Anaerolineae bacterium
CCCGCTTCGTGGACCTTCCGGTCAGCGCCACCGAGGACAGGGTCGTTGGCACCCTGGACATTGAAGCGGCCATAAAGCACGGGGAGCGAAAGTTCCAGCCTGGAGTCCTGGCTGCTGCAAACCGGGGCCTCCTCTACGTGGACGAGGTGAACCTGCTGGACGACCACGTGGTGGACCTCCTCCTTGACTCCGCAGCCATGGGGATCAACGTGGTTGAGAGGGAAGGGATCTCCTTCTCCCACCCCGCCCGCTTCATCCTGGTGGGAACCATGAACCCCGAAGAGGGAGAACTGAGGCCCCAGCTCCTGGATCGGTTCGCCCTCTGCGTGGAGATAAAGGGGATAACGGACCCTGAACTCCGGGTGGAGATCGTGAAAAGGGCAATAGAATTTGAGCGGGACCCCGAAGGATTCCGGAAGAAGTGGGAGCCGATGGAGAAGCGCCTATCCCAGGAAATTGCCAGGGCGCGGCAGATCCTGCCCAAAGTCACTTACACCGAGGCGGACCTCTACACCATCGCCAGGTTGACTTCCTCCTTCCAGGTGGATGGCCACCGCGCCGACATCGTGATCCTCAAGACGGCCATAGCCCATGCTGCTTTCCGGGGTCGCCTCCAGATCACCGATGAAGACATCCTGATCGCCGCCGAACTGGCACTGCCCCACCGGTTGCGCAAACACCTCTTCCAGGAAGGAAGCATCACAGCCGAACAGCTCAGTTCCACCCTCAAGGAACTTTCCCAGGAGCTGATCATGCTCCGGAACGGCGGCAATGATGAGAAGGAGGAGGGGAATAAGAGGAATGAGCAGAGCGAGGAGCAGGGCGATGGAGATGGTCAGGCCCCTTTACAGCCTTCGGGCCAGTTGATGAAGGGGTATAAAACCGAACCCCTCGGCCTGAAAGCCCAATCCCCCGATAACCCCGTCCCCGTCGGGGAGACTTTCAAGCCCAAACTCCTCAGCACCCCCCTGGACAGGCTGACCCGGAAGATAGCGGGCAAGCGCAGTTACACCATAACAACCCGCAAGCGCGGCCGATACATCCGCAGCCGCCCCGCCGAAACTCCAACCACTGACATCGCCTTTGATGCCACCATCCGCTGTGCCGCTCCCTACCAGCTTTACCGCCCCAGAGGCGAAACCGCTGTGACGCTAACCACATCGGATTTGATGAAGAAGGTGCGGGTGCGCAGGGCCTCAAACCTCGTCCTCTTCGTGGTGGATGCGAGCTGGTCCATGGCCGCTTCCGAAAGGATGAAGGCAGCCAAAGGGGCTGTCATGTCCCTCCTCCAGGACGCATACAGGCGGAGGGACATGGTGGGCCTCATCGTCTTCCAGAAGCAGGAGGCGAGGGTTGTCCTCCCCCCAACCACAAGCATAGATCTGGCTCAGCGCGCCCTCAGAGACATACCCGTCGGGGGCAAGACTCCCCTCTCCAGCGGGCTATACCTGGCCCACAGGGTCCTCAAGATTGAGAAGCTCAAACACCCGGAGCTTCGCCCTCTCTTAGTCGTGCTGACGGATGGAGCGGCCAATGTCTCCATGGGAACAATGCATCCCCACAAAGAGGCCCTCAAAGTCGCCGAAGCCATCCGCAAGGAAGGGATCCACTCGGTGGTGATAAACCTGGAATTTCAGGCCTTTGACCGCGGGCTGGCCAAGGAGCTGGCCGATGCCCTGGGTGGGCCCTGCTACAGGCTCAGGGACCTGGGCGCCAGGGAACTATACGAAGCCGTTAAAGAAGCCCTTGGGGATTAGGCTCTTCGCCGACCTCGCCCTCCTGGCGGTCACGGCCGTATGGGGGGCCACATTCGTCATAGTGAAAGAGGCCATTTCCTCATACCCTGCTTTCTCCTTCCTCTCCCTCCGCTTCGCCCTGGCTGTTTTCTCCTTCCTGCCCCTGCTCCTTTCGGATAAAAATCCGATCAGGCGGGAAGAACTGAAGGCTGGGCTCCTCGTCGGCTTCTTCCTGTTCGCCGGTTATGCTTTCCAGACCTTCGGCCTCAAGTTCACCACAGCCAGCAAGGCGGGGTTCATAACCGGCCTCTCAGTGGTAATAGTGCCGATATTTTCGGCCATTTTCCTGCGCCAGAACCCTTCCGGGAAGGTCTGGGTGGGGGCAACTCTCGCCGCCTGCGGGCTGGCTCTCCTTTCCCTCAGGGGCAGCCTCATCCCTTCCTTCGGCGATACGCTGGTTTTAGCCTGCGCGGTGGCTTACGCGGCCCAGATAGTGGCCCTGGGGAAGTTCGCCCCGCAGATGCGCACTTTCCCCCTGGCTTTCGCCCAGCTCCTGACGGTGATGCTCCTGAGCTTCGCCCTGGCCCTTGCCTTTGAAAGGCCCATCCCCATGCCCGGATCCAGGGTGATGTGGGCTGTGCTCTTCACCGGAATACCCGCCACTTCCCTGGCCTTCGGGGTCCAGACCTTCGCCCAGAAGCGCACTCCCCCCTCTCACGCTGCCCTTATCTTCTCCACCGAGCCGGTCTTCGCCGCCCTTTTCGCTTTCCTGGTGGCCGGTGAAACCCTCGGCCCCAGGGAGATCGCGGGTTGCCTCCTCATCGTAGCAGCCATGATCCTGGCGGAGGCCTGAACCGCCCTGGTCTTCATGGCAGATCCACAAAGCCCAGGGTTACGTGATCCTGCTCCACCCCTCCGGTTGTTGCCGGTATCCTCGCCCCTGTTTCGGGTTCATAAAAGCCCACTATCAGTTTGTATCGGCCTGGAGGAAGGCCAGGGGGCAAAAGGAGCTCAAACCTGTCCATCAACCGTTCACCTCTGATCCAGGCCGTGGTGGGAAGCAGTCCTCCCTGAGGGAAAGCATCAACCTGCGCTGAAATCCTGCCGTCGGGCCCCAGCAGGTGGAGGAAGATTTTGCAGGGCTCAGGGGAAGAACCGAGGGCTTCCCAGTAAAGGGTCACGGTGATCCGGTCGGGCCCTTTCTCCAGCTCAGCCCCGCGCAGCAGGGCGAAATCTCCGAACCGGGCTTCAGGGGCTGCAACGGGAGGGATTTCGTAAGAATGCCTGGGCTCGCGCCCCTCCACCTCAACATATCCTGCAATGATGTATTGCCTCCTGCCCGCAGGGATGATCTCGCGGGTATCGGCCCGCAGAAGTCCCAGGATTACCGGGTAGCGGCCCGAGGGCACATCGCCCGGGACGTAGAACTTTATTTCCCCCAGGACGAACTCACCCTTTTCCCACCGGCTCGTGGGATAGAAGCTATCGGCAGGCATTACCTCCTTTATGACCAGAGGGGAGCCATCGGGGCCCAGCAGCTGGACAAAGGCCAGCAGGTCGGGCAAGGGGGAATTGAGGGCACGCCAGAGCACTTTCAGCTCCATGGCCTCCCCGACCCTCAGCCTGGCCGGGATTTCCCCCACTCCCCTGAGCTCCACCATCCCGCCGAAGTTAACCTTCAGCCTGCGGGGCATTTCCGGAGGGACTATCGGCCCCGATGGCTTTGAAACTTCCACCCCTCCGAGCCTCACCCTCACACCCTGCACACCCCACCTTTCATCCTGCACCGGGAGGGGAACCATGGAGCTGGGAGAGTAAACGACGAGGTCAAGGAAATAACGGCCGGGAGGGGTTCCAGGAGGCACCGTCAGCTTCATCGGGTGATAGATGGTCCGGCCTGGAGGCCATCGGGAAGGAGGGTATAGCGAACCCACCGGCTGCTCATCAACCTGGGTTACGAGCCTGCCCGATCCCGAGTAGAGCCTCAGGCTGACCCTGTAATCTTCCTGAAGCGGCTTTAGAGCGCGCCAGTAAAGGGACACTTCCACCGCTTCACCTGCTTCCACTCTGTCGTTCAGGATTGAGAACCCCTCCAGCTCCAGCTCATCCCCCAGGCTCACCCCCACCCGAGAGGAATACGGGGGGAGGTAATGGGTCAGATAGCCTTGCACTCTTATGTAGCTTTCCCCGGCGAAGAGGGCTTCTTCAAATTTAACCCCGTTCTCATCAAGCCACCGCCGGATGAAGCCTCCGGGGTCCACCACGGTATCGTAACAGCGGTAAACCCAGACCCGGGGGTGGTGGGCGAAGACCTTTTCCAGGGCTCTTGCCGTTTCCTCCTCAGTCGTGGGGTAAAAGTCGGCCTCGGGATTCCCCCAGCCCAGGGACTCAGAACCGCCTATGGAGCCCGTCTGGAGGAAAACCAGCCCCTTTTCCCCCGACGGCTCATAATTCACGAGCCTGCCGAGCCAGTCCATGGGGCCGCGGTAGTAATAGCTTAAAACCGGGTAAACGTATCCTGCATTTATGAGGACCGCATCCCCTGCCCTGAGCCTCTCCTGGAGGAACCTTACAGCCCCCCGGTGATCGTCGGAGGCAAATTTGGGGTCAAAGTGCATCCTGAAAATTGACCATCCGGATGCCGCTGCTATCAGGGCGAGAGCCAGAACAGCCACTTCCTTCCGCCGCAAATGCACTATCCCCCCTGCCAGGGCGGTCCACAGAAGGGGAGAAAAGGGGAAGAGGTAGCGGGGGTGGTAGAGGGGCGTCAGGTAGGAGAGGCCCTGGATCAGAGCGAGCGGGCCAAAAGTGTAGAGGACCACAAAAGCCGAACGCTCGTGCGGCGAGAGGCCGTAGCGGTCACGGCCTCCCCGGGGCTTTATCCCCCAGAGGTATAGGGCAAAAGTTAACAGCAATAAGGGCCATACCCTTTCGGGCTCCACCGAGTGGCCGAAGGAGAAGGTTGACCAGGATAGGAGCAGAACCTCAGGGAGCGGGATCAGGCTCCGCCACGGGGGAACAGGCGGGTTCGTGGCCTGACGGAAAGCGATCCCGAGCCAGGGGGAGTAGAGAGCGAGGGCCAGGATCTGCGCCCCGGCCCAGGGCAGAAGATATCCCCTGCCCCATCGCCTCAGGCCGGCCCGGAGGGAAAAGAGGGCCAGGGTTACCAGGAGGAAAGCCGAGTAGTAGAGGGTATAGAGGCTCAGCGCCGCTGCAAGCCCGTATAAAGCCCAGTTTTCCACCCGGCGAGGTTCGGTCAGGGAGCGGAGGAGAAAATCCGCAGCCAGCAGCCCGAGGCACGCCCCCAGAGTATACATCCTCACTTCCTGGGAATACCAGAGATGGTAAGGGGAAATGACTGTCAGGAGGGAGGCCATGCAGGCTGTTTCTTCCCCAAAGAGCCGGCGGGAGAACCTGTGGATAAGGGCCACAAGCAGAATGCCGAACCAGAGCGAGAGAAAAGCTGCAGAGAATTCCGAATCCCCCGCAGCTTTTATCCAGAAGTGCAGGAGGTAATAGTAAAAGGGGGGATGGATGTCCCTCGCCGTGTGGGCCGTCAGAGCCGGGAGGCTCTTGTGGGCCAGGAGCATGCTGACCGTCTCATCATACCAGAGGCTCTGGGCCCCGAGCTTGAAGAGCCGAAGGGCGAACCCGCCTAAAATCACCAGCAGCGTTGCGACCCTGATCCGCATCAGCTCAATCCCTTACCCTTTCGGGAGTGAAGAGAGCAACGGTGAAACCGGCCACAGCTATCACCGCCCCGACCACTGCCGGCCAGAAACCTGTGTCTTCCACCACCCTCAGGACAATGTAATTCTCGGGGTAAAGCCTCACCCGTATTTTTTCCCCTTCAATTTCCGCCCCCTCCTGAACGAAGAGGCGCTGAGCGAGCTTCTCCCCCTCGTAGAAATCAACGAAGGTGCCCTGGGTCTGGACTGAAATTTCCATCCTGGCATTCGCCTCCGGGAAGGCTATCTCCTGAATCTCACCCAGGACAGGGAAAGGCACCGTGACCTCCCCTTCCCTCCCGACCCCTTTCCAGAGCAAACTCGCTGCCTCCCCCGAAGGCTCCGTTGCCATCACCCTCCACGCTGGTCCGTAGGATACGGGCAGGAGCCAGTAACCGCCGACCAGGCCGGGCCATCCGGGGGAGAGCTTGAAGGTTTTCCCCCCGCTCTCCACCTCGCATCCGAAAGCCAGCGGTATGCCCTCGCCCGACCGTTCAACCCAGACTTTTCTGACCGTGAGGGGACTCTCTCCCGGGGAGAACTGGTCCCCCGGTGTCAGAGGAGGACTGTCCCCAATGTGGCGTGAAAAACCCGAGATGGCCAGTCCTGCGGCCAGGAGGAGCAACCCCAGGTGGGCCGATACCGAGCCCAGGCGATTCGGACGGAGCTTTCCCGAAATACGGGTGAGGGAACAGAAAATAACCCCGATGAGGATGAGGAGCAGAATTGCCCAGAAAATGGGGGAACGGTAAAGGGCTACCAGCCCCGTGGCTCTGAGAATGGGGAAGAAGACCCCATACTTCTCCCGGACAGCATTCCACCACCACTGGACCTCCGGAGGGCTCAATGCGGAATCAAGCGGAAACTGGGGGAAAAATCCTGCGATGAACGTTGCAGCGGCGAGGAGCAGGAGGAGGACCGAAGCCGTATTCAGGGAAACGAAGAACCGCCTGATTCTGCGCCACAAGGGGCACCTCCCGGGCACGCTTATAGCACAAAACAGAAGAGGTGTCAAAACCAGATCGCGGTAAGCGATGGCACTTGAGGGGATGGTCCCCCTTCAGTCTTCCCAATCTTCTCCTATTATCCTGAATTGGCGGCTTTCACCCCACATCCCCTCTTCCCCCTTCACCGGAGGAAGGTAGAGATT
>DAOUCW010000119.1:0-6749 GCA_034431695.1 Anaerolineae bacterium
TGTAGCCGTCTGGAAAGCTGTAGCGTGGCTCGGCCATTACCCGAGCTTCATCCTGCCCCAGCCGGAAGAAGTGGCCAGGCGTTTCTGGCTCGCCCTGACGGAGGGCTCCCTCCTCTTCCACGCCAGAGTTACTCTCATTGAAATAGCAGCGGGACTGAGCCTGGGCCTCTCTTCGGCTTTCATCTTAGGATACTTCCTGGCTAAAATTCCGTTCCTCGAATCATTCCTCACGCCCTTAGTGGTGATCTCGCAATCAATGCCCGTTGTGGCGCTGGCCCCATTGCTTGTGATCTGGTTCGGATTCGGCCTGGCCTCTAAGATAGCCGTCTGCGCCCTCACCGTCTTCTTCCCGGTGCTGGTCGGCACCGTGGTGAGCATCCGCTCGGTGGAACAGGAGCTCTACGACCTGATGCGCATCTTAATGGCTAACCGGTGGCAGGTTTTCTGGCTGCTGGAACTACCTGCTGCCCTGCCTTTTTTGATGGGGAGCCTCAAAGTGGGCGTGACCCTCTCCGTGATCGGAGCAGTGGTGGGGGAGTTCGTAGCGGCCGACAGGGGACTGGGTTTCCTGGTGAACCTGGCCAGAGGGCTTTTTGATACACCACTGCTCTTTGCAGCCCTGGCCTCCCTGGCAATCATTGCGGTCACGCTGTATTCCGCCGTGACCTTTCTGGAGAAAAAACTCATAAAATGGAGGTGAAAAGATGAGGGGTAAGCCGATCCTCCTGATCCTTCTCAGCCTGTTGCTCCTCGCCAGTTGCGTCAGGTCAACCCCTGCTCCTCAGAAGGTAACCATAGCAATGGGCTACATCCCCAACGTTCAGTTCGCCCCCTTCTACGTGGCCATTGAGAAAGGCTACTTCCGCGAAGAGGGCATTGACATTGATTTCAATTACGGCTGGGAAGTGGACCTGGTCAAGCTTGTGGGGACTGGCGAATTGGACTTCGCCGTGGCCAGCGGGGAGCAGGTCCTCCTGGCCAGGAGCCAGGGCCTCCCGGTGGTCTACGTGGCCGGATGGTATCACCGCTTCCCCGTGGTGGTGGTATCCCTGGAGGAGAAAGGGTTCAAGAGCCTCCAGGACCTCAAGGGGAAGAAAATCGGAATTCCGGCCCTCTTCGGGGCAAGCTACGTGGGATGGCGAGCTCTCCTCAAGGCCGAGGGGATGAAGGAGGAAGACTTCAACCTCCAGGAAATAGGCTACACTCAGGTGGAAAGCCTCACCAAAGGCCTTGTGGACGCAGCCATCTGCTACGCCATGAACGAGCCCGTCCGGCTCCGCCAGGCAGGCTACAGGGTAAACGTGATATCCGTAGCCGACCGGGTCAACATTGTATCCAACGGGATAATGACCAGCGAGAAAACCCTGAAGGAGAAGCCGGAACTGGTGCGGGGCCTCGTGAGGGCTTTCCTGAAAGGCCTCCGTTACACCATTGAGAACCCCGACGAAGCCTTTGAAATAAGCAAGAAGTATGTCCAGGAAATGGGCGAAGATCAGAGAGAAGTCCTGAAGGAGGCAATAAAATACTGGTCTTCGCCTCACCCTGGCCGGACCGAGAAAGCCGACTGGGAAGCCACTCTCAGGACGCTTCAGGATATGGGCCTGATAACCAGAGAATTGCGTGTGGAAGAGGCTTTCACCAACGAGTTCATTCCCTGAGGAAAAACTGTGGTAATACTGGAGGCCAGGAACCTCGGCATGACCTACAGATCGCGACAGGGCCCGGTGGAAGCCCTGCGCGATGTATCCCTTGAGGTGAGGGAAGGGGAATTCCTGTGCATTGTGGGGCCATCAGGGTGCGGGAAGACAACCCTTCTGCGCATCCTGAGCGGTCTCCTCAAGCCCACCTCCGGCTATGTCCTCTGGAAAGGTGAACCGCTGGAAGGACCCAGGCCGGAGATGGGCTTTGTCTTCCAGAAGGCCAACCTGATGCCGTGGCGCAGCGCGCTGGAGAACGTCCTCCTCCCCCTTGAGGTAAGGGGCATAAACGGCTCCGAAGCCATAGAGAAAGCTTCCTCCCTCCTCAAAGCCATGGGGCTTGATGGCTTCCTGCACACTTACCCGCGGGAGCTTTCGGGGGGAATGGAGCAGAAAGTGGCTCTGGCCAGAGCCCTGGTCTACGACCCCGATATCCTCTTCCTGGATGAGCCCTTCAGTTCCCTTGATGCCCTGACCCGGGAGAGGCTGAACGTTGAACTTGCCAGCCTCTGGCGCAGCCGCTGCAAGACTGTGGTCATGGTAACCCACAACCTTCAGGAGGCCATCTTCCTGGCCGACAGGGTTATGGTCATGAGCCCGCGCCCCGGCACCCTGAAGGCCCAGTTCACGATCCCCTTCCCTCACCCGAGGGATTTAGCCCTGACCTTCACCCCCGAATTTGCAGCGCTGGCCCGCAGGGTGAGGGAAGCAATAGAGTATTGAGCCAGCGAGGCCGGTGATCGCCGCTGCAGCCCCGCTTATGATGAGCCACCATTTAGTGGCCTCTATCCAGAAGGGAAGGGGATAGAGCTGGATTAGAGAATCCGTATAGGGGAAGAGCCAGCTATCTCCCTCAAAGAAAAGCCTGTGGAACAGGGTGAAGAACAAGTCAAAATTTAAAAGGGCAATCAACCCCACCGCCAGCCACAGGCCTATCAGCATGAAGACACCCGCTAACAGGCCAACTGCCAGCTCTCGCCTCCAGCCCCTGAGGAAGAAAGCAAAGGCCAGGAATAAAGTTGAGGCCAGCGAGAACCTGAGGACCATCAGGGCAGCGGTGGCCACCCTCTTGACATCGGCCATGTGGCGCAGCTCGCGCTCGTTGTAAATGGGACCGTTCTCATCGGCCAGAGACTTGAGGTAATCAAGGCTTTCGCCCGAGATCAGGTAACGGAGGGAAGCAATGGAGAAGCTCTCCCTCTCCCGGGGAGTGAACCGGAAAGACGGCGGGAAATCGGGGCGGGAATATTGCCAGCGGATAAATTCCGGACGCGCCAGGAAGGGATAAGGAGCAAGGAGAAGCAGGAAGAGAACGCTCACCGCCAGAAGCAAAGCCATGAATATGCGCATGTTGATCCCCCAGAATCGCTCAAATGACAATGGGCCTGGGCATCAAGCCGCAGTTTCCCACCGTCTAACAACAGCCTTCCGGAATTTCTGGCTCACCAGAGCAATTCGCCCATGATTTATGTCAAATTATCCACTGCACGTTGCTCAAAGAGAAATTTTCCGCGGCCTGGTCCGGCACTTTTCGGCCGTGATGATGGCCAGTATCTTCTGGACGGCTTCATCCAGGCGGCCGTCGGCGTTGACCACGACGTAGTCGAATTCGCCCAGGCTTTTCATTTCTTCCCTGGCCGTCTCCAGCCGCAGCTTGAGGGTCCTTTCGTCCTCCGTGTGGCGGGCCTTCAGCCTGCGGGTGAGTTCCTCCTCCGATGAAGGGACAAGGAAGATGAAAACGGCATCAGGGATGAGGCGCCGGATGGTCCTGGCCCCCTGCACATCCACCCTCATTATCACATCCTTGCCGCTCTCCAGGGCCTTCCTGATCTGCTCCTTCGGAACGCCATAACGGTGCCCGTAAACGACCGCGTTCTCCAGGAATCCATCCCTTCGGAGGAGGTCCTCAAATTCCTCCTCCGAAACGAAGATGTAATCCCTGCCGTTGACTTCCCCAGGCCTTGGGGGGCGCGTGGTCATGGTCACCACAAAGTGGAAGGGGAAGCCGAGCTCTTTCATCCTCCGGATGATGCTGTCCTTCCCGGCCCCCGAAGGGCCGGATATGACGACCAGAAGTGGATTTTCCCCCTGGGCTTTTCCGCAATTTGAAGCCCTGCGGGCTTTCTCCAGAATCAGGGAAACTATCTCCAGCGAAGCGCGGGGGTTTGCCAGTTTACCGGCATTGTCTTTCATTTTTTCAAGAACGCCGGGATTTTCAAGCCATTCCCTCAGGACCGCCACGGCCTTTTCCGGGGAGGGAGCAAAAGCACCCACCCCCTTATCAACCACGAAATCCACATTCCCGCTCTCCTGCCCCGGGACGAAGTCTATCAGAAGCAGCGGCACGCCCACCGTTATGGCTTCGTAGATGGTCCCCGGCCCTGCTTTCGTCAGCACCACGTCCGAAGCCTGCATCAGCGAAGGGATAAAATCAACGAAGCCGTAAATCCGGCAGGAGATCCTCCAATCCATCCGCTCCAGCGCTCTGCGGAGGCCAGCGTTCCTCCCGGTTACGATCACAAGCTGGACGGGAAGGGAGGCCTGGTTTATCGCTCTGGCCACGGAGAACATCCTCCCCATCCCCTCCCCTCCTCCCATGAGGAGGAGAACAGGCATGTCATCCCTGAGGCCGAGAGCTCTCTTCGCTGCCCCCTTATCCTCCGGGGGGAGGAAGCGAGGGCTGACCGGGAAACCTTTGAGGTGGATCTTATCGGGGCTGATGCCGGCGCGCACGGCCATTTCCGCAGCCTCAGGGGTGGGAACGAAGCAAGCATCAACCCCCGGATAGAACCAGGCCATCGGGGTTGTGATCAGGTCCGTAACTACAGTGGCGAAGAAGCCATCCCATCCCCCATCCCGAAAGACCCTGACCGGGATCACGTTGGAGAACTGGTGAACCGAGATGGCTATCTCAGGCCGGTAGTCTTCAATGAGTTTGAGCAAAGGCTTGCGGGTCAAGGGGGTAAAGAAGCTAAATACGAAGTTCAGAAACCACCTCCTCTGGGCAAGCCGCCACAGGGTAGACCATAGCCATGGTGTATAGGTAACCATGGGGCGATAAAAGCCGCCGGATTTATTGAGGGGGAAAGGGAGCAGGGAGAAAACGTCAATGAAGTGGACATCCCATGCGCCGGGCTCGAGGATTTCAAAAGCTTCTTTCAGGGCTACAGCTGCGCTCCTGTGCCCCCCTCCCGAATCAGCCATGAAGATGATGGCGCTTCTCCCCATGATCGTTCCCCTTCAGCAGGTAAGGTGGAGAGCCGCTACCACCTTCTTGCCTTCTTTCAGGAGCCGGTTGTAAACCTTCCAGGCCTCCCCTGTCCGGTAAACCATTACCTTTATCCCATTCTCCTCAAGATAACGTATGGTTTCCTTCGGGACCTCCATCAGGCCGGAATAGCCTGTGCCCACCACCAGGATCTCCGGTTTTGCCTGAACCACATCCCACAGGTCCACGGGGGAAAGCCTGTGGCCCTCTTCCCTCCACCACTCGGCATCAACACGATCGGGGTAAATTATGACATCGGAATAATAGCTTTTCCCTCCGATCACAATGTGGCCGAACTCGTAATGCTCAATCATGGCCTTTCCCTCCCTGGCACCGCAGGGTTAGCCCCTCAGCCTAATTATAGGCTTGAGGCTTTCTTACCGCAAAATAAGGATGGACTCGCTCCTCAGGCCCACTTGCCGCCCACGTTTCCGGCGAAATTTGACAAAGGAATTAATGCCCTGTATAATATTTAGCGAAGTCGAGCCCACGTAGCTCAGTCGGCAGAGCAACGCCTTGGTAAGGCGTAGGTCACCGGTTCAAATCCGGTCGTGGGCTCCATAATTTGTAAAGGGAGGGAGTGAGATGTCCAAACCCAAGTTCATAAGGACCAAACCGCACGTGAACGTGGGGACAATAGGTCACATTGACCACGGAAAGACCACTCTCACGGCGGCCATAACGAAGGTTCTGAGCCTTAAGGGGCTTGCCCGGTTTGTTCCCTTTGAGGAGATTGACAAGGCTCCGGAGGAGAGGGCAAGGGGCATAACCATAAACATTGCCCACATTGAGTATGAATCTCCCAAGAGGCACTATGCCCACATTGACTGCCCCGGGCACGTGGACTACATAAAGAACATGATAACCGGTGCGGCCCAGATGGACGGGGCGATTCTGGTGGTTGCTGCCCCCGATGGGCCCATGCCCCAGACGAGGGAGCATGTCCTTCTGGCAAGGCAGGTGAACGTTCCGGCCATGGTCATTTTCCTCAACAAGATTGACATGATGGATGACCCTGAGCTTCTTGAGCTTGTGGAGCTTGAGCTGAGGGAGCTATTGACCAAGTATGGTTATCCTGGGGATGAGGTTCCGATAATAAGGGGCAGTGCGAGGCTTGCCCTTGAAAGTCCGAGCACAGACCCCGATGCTCCGGAATACAGGTGCATATGGGAGCTCATAGATGCCCTTGACAACTACATCCCTGAGCCTGTCAGGGATGTGGACAAGCCCTTCCTCATGCCCATAGAGGACGTTTTCAGCATAAAGGGGAGGGGGACTGTGGTGACCGGAAGGGTTGAGAGGGGAGTGGTCAAGGTAGGGGATGAGGTGGAGGTGGTTGGATACAGGCCTGAGCCGATAAGGACGGTTGTGACTGGAGTTGAGATGTTCCGGAAGGTTCTTGATTATGGGCAGGCTGGGGACAACATAGGTTGCTTGCTGAGGGGAGTGGAGAAGAAGGATGTTCGGAGGGGTATGGTTCTTGCTGCACCTGGGACGATAAAGCCTCACACCGAGTTTGAGGCGGAGGTTTACGTTTTGAAGAAGGAGGAAGGTGGGAGGCATACTCCTTTCTTCAGTGGGTATCGTCCCCAGTTCTACATTCGGACGATGGATGTGACCGGTGAGATAAGGCTGCCTGAGGGGGTTGAGATGGCGATGCCTGGGGACAACCTCAGGCTCAGGGTTAAGCTCATAGTTCCGGTGGCTTTAGAGCCTGGTTCGCGGTTTGCCATCCGTGAAGGAGGAAAAACCGTAGGAGCAGGCGTAATAACCAAAATCATTGA
>DAOUCW010000120.1:0-15559 GCA_034431695.1 Anaerolineae bacterium
GGAGTGAAGGTGGGGGTTGGCGGTATAGGGGTGAAGGTTGGAGTTGCCAGCGGAGTGGGGGTGAAGGTCGGCCTCGGGGTTTTGGTGAAGGTGGGAGTAGGCATTGGGGCTCTCCCTCCTGCCTCCAGGCCGCACCCTAAGGTTAGCGCTGCCAGGGCCAGCACGATTATCAGGCAGAACCATCGCTTCCAGTTCATCCCGGTTGCTCCCTTCTTCATGTGCCTTCCTCCCAAGAGCTCAGGTATTTCTCCTGCTCGGGCGTGAGCGTATCAATCTCAACGCCGAGAGCCTGGAGCTTCAGGCGAGCTACTTCTTCATCAATTTCTCTGGGGACGGGGTAGACTTTCCGCTCCAGAGCACGGCCATTTTTGACCAGATAGGCCACGCAAAGGGCCTGGTTGCTGAAGCTCATGTCCATGACTGCGCTGGGATGTCCCTCTGCGGCGGCCAGGTTCACCAGCCTTCCCTCGGCCAGGAGGTTTATGCGCCTGCCGTCGGGCAGGATGTATTGGTCCACGTTCGGGCGGATCCGCACCTTTTCCACGGCCAGTTCTTCAAGGGCCGGGATGTTTATCTCCACGTTGAAGTGACCGGAGTTGGCCAGGATCACCCCATCCTTCATGAGCAGGAAGTGCTCCCGGTCTATGACGTTGATGTCCCCGGTAGAGGTGACGAATATATCGCCGATCCTGGCTGCTTCCCGCATCGGCATGACCCAGTAGCCGTCCATTATGGCTTCCAGGGCCCGCAGGGGATTGACTTCGGTGACGATGACCTTCGCCCCCATGCCCCTGGCCCGCATAGCTATGCCGCGGCTGCACCACCCGTAGCCGGCCACCACGAAGGTCTTTCCCGCCAGGAGGATGTTGGTGGCCCTCAGGATTCCATCAATGGTGGACTGGCCCGTGCCGTAGCGGTTGTCAAACATGTATTTGGTTAAGGCATCGTTCACGGCGATGATGGGGTAACGCAGAGCGCCGTCCCTGGCCATTGCCCTGAGCCTTATCACCCCCGTGGTGGTTTCCTCGGTTCCGCCGATAACCCCGTCCAGAAGTTCGGTCCGCTCCCTGTGCAGGGTGGAGACGAGGTCAGCTCCATCATCAATGGTGATCTGGGGGCGGTGGTCAAGGGCAGCATGGATGTGACGGTAGTAGGTTTCTCGGTCTTCGCCCCTTATCGCAAAGACGGGTATGCCCTCTTCCACGAGGTAAGCAGCTACTTCATCCTGAGTGGAAAGGGGATTGGAGGCGCAGAGGACCACTTCCGCCCCACCGGCCTTGAGGGTGAGGGCCAGGTTGGCGGTCTCGCTTGTTATGTGCAGGCAGCCGGAAATGCGGATGCCCTGGAGGGGTTTCTCCCTGGTGAATCGCTCCCTTATGAGCCTGAGGACGGGCATCTCCTGGGAGGCCCATTCGGTTTTTTTCCTGCCTTCTGGGGCAAGGGAAAGGTCCCTTACATGGTAGTTCGCAGCTGGCATTTTCTTCCTCCTTCTACTCTGGAATGGGAACGTCAATGGTGATTCTGGTCCCCCGGCCGATGGAACTCTCCACTCTTACTTCGCCGCCGATAGCCGTAATGTTTTCACGCACGCCGCTTATCCCCGGCGTCCCCGAGGGCAGCACTGCCTCCACATCAAAACCGATGCCGTTGTCTTCCACTATAACCCCAACCCTGTTGCCCGTTATATCAACAAGCACCTGGACCTGGGTAGCCCTGGAGTGGCGATGGACGTTGTCCAGAAGTTCCTGGAGCGCCCTGAAGAGCACAATTTCCATGTAGGGAGGGAGCCTCCTTTCCTGCCCTGTCAGGTTGAAGACCGTCTTTATGCCCGTCTTGTTCTCAAACTCCTGAAGGTAAAGGCGCAGTGTCGGGATGAGGCCGAGGTCGTCCAGCATCATTGGGCGCAGGTTGAAGATGAAGCTCCGGATCTGCTGGAAAGTTTCAACGGCAGCTTTCTTGAGATTGGCCAGCTCTTCCTGAGCCCTCGTCCTGTCGCGGGAGAAGAATTTCTCGCAAATCTCTGCCTGAAGCATCAGGTTAGTGAGGGCCTGGGCCGGGCCATCGTGCATCTGACGGGCCAGTTCCCTCTTCTCCTGTTCGCGGGCTTCAATGACCTTGAGGACGAGTTCCTCGGGTATGGAGGTTTCCCTTTTCGCAGGCTGAGCGACCTCTATCTTTTCTCCGAGCTCAAGGAGCTGCCGCAGGTGACGGGCATATCGCTCCAGGGCCTTGTGCTGAGCTTCTATCTGGGTAACCCTTTCCCTCAGGGTTAAGAGCTGGACCTGGAGAGCCTGAGCTTGCTTGCAGGTTTTGTAGACCTCCCTGGCCGGATAGCGGTCAATGTTTGCCTCCATCTGGCGGAGCGTCAGGGCCATCTGGGCGCTCTGGGATGTGACTCTGTCCAGCTCCGCCCGAGCTTCGCGCAGGAGGTCTTCGTTCTCCTTGAGCTCCTGGAGGAGCTTCTGGTATTCCTCACCGCACTCTTTTAGAAACTGGAAGAACTCCTGCATCCTTGCCCCCCAATTCGTCAAGTCTTATCCAGCCACGCCTCAGGGCGTAGAGGACGGCCTGGGTGCGGTCGTTCACTGCCAGCTTGCGCAGGATTGAAGTGAGGTGGTTCTTCACGGTCTGCTCCTTTATCCCCAGGGCCCGCGCTATCTGCCTGTTGGAGTAGCCCATGGCTATCAACTGGAGTATCTGATACTCCCGGGGGGACAGGGGCTGAAACAATTTGCCCGGCTCACTCCCCAATTCGGCAGCCAGAGCCTCAAATTCTTTGATGAGCCACTGGGCTACCGCCGGCTCTTCCAGCACTGTCTCCCCTATCAGGTAATACCCGCTGGCCACGATTTCCACAGCTTCCACCAGTTTTTCGGGCTCAATGTCCTTGGTAAAGTAAGCCGCGGCTCCAGCCCTTATGGCATGGAAAAGCTGGTATTCAGCATCAAACCCGGTGATGAGGATGACGGCCGTGTCAGGGCAGTGGATCTTTATGGCACGGGTCAGTTCCAGGCCGTTCATCCCCGGCAGGTTTATGTCCACAACGGCCACATCGGGCGAAAGTTTCCTGGCAAGTTCCAGCCCCTCCCTGCCATCGGAGGCTTCACCCACCACTTTGATCTTCCCGGATCCCTCCAGAATGTATTTCAGGCCCTGCCTGTAAATAGGATGGTCGTCCACCAGAAGGACTTCTATCACCCCTGCCTCCGGAGAAGCCTAACCAGAGATGAAAGGGATGCGGAAGATAAGGCCGTTCTCCGCCACCTCCATCTCTCCTCCCAGGGCACGAACCCGGGCGTAAAGGGGGATCAGGGCGGTGAGCATCCCTGCATCCCTCTCGTCAAAGGGCGAGCCATTGTGGCGGAGCTGGAATGAGAGAACCCCCTTCTCCGCTGAGGAAGAGAGCTCAACCCTCGTAGCTCGGGCGTAGCGGTAAGCGTAAAGGAGTGCTCCCTGGAGGATGCGGAAGAGGAAAAGGGAGAGGAGGCGGGGCAGCTTCTCGGGAAAACCTTCAGGGTGAAACTCAATTTCCACCGGAAAGCCTTCAAGAGATTTCTTGGCAAAGTATTTGAACCCCTCGGCCAGGCCCATCCTGATGAAATCGTCGGGAGGCTGGAACCAGAGGTTAACCCTCCTGAGCTCTTCCAGGACCTTCTTCCTGAACTCCGCCCCTTCGCATTGTTCCCTGAAGGTTTCAGCCAGACGCCCACCCAGCTCCATCAGGAGGTCGGCCAAAATTTCCCTTTCTTTCTCCGCCAGATCCAGGACAACGCTGATTTCCGAGGGGTTGACCTTCTTCTGGACGGGGAGCTCAAGGATCGCCATGGCCCTTTTAAGCACGCAGGCCGCTTCCTGGGGGGAGATCTCCCCTTTCTCAACGCTCATGCGAAATTCCTGCAGCGCCTTTCCCAGCTGGGAGAAAAGCTCCTCTATTTCCATTCAAACCTCCACCGGTCTGGCAAAAGTATACCACAGGAAGGGGCTTCTGTAAAAGCCGGAGGAGAGGCATTCAAACCGACCATGCTTCATCAAGCTTAACGGAAAAGACCTGCGAAATGCCGTCGTCGTTCATGGTCACTCCCCATATGATGTCAGACACTTCAATGGTAGCCCTGTTGTGGGTTATGACGATGAATTGCATCCGACGGGAAAGGTCCTTGAGGGCGGAGCAGAAACGCCCGATGTTGGCCTCATCCAGCATGGCATCCACTTCGTCCAGCACGCAGAAGGGCACAGGTTTAACCTTGAGGATGGCGAACAGGAAAGCCACTGCAGTGAGGGAACGCTCTCCTCCCGAAAGCATTGCCAGTTCTTTGAGCTTCTTGCCAGGAGGCGCTGCTTCAATTTCAATCCCCGCCTCCTCCCAGTTGCCGGAATCGGTCAGGATGAGGCGGGCCTTTCCTCCGGAGAAAAGCTCCTGAAAGTAAGAGCCGAAAGCCTCATTCACGGCGTGAAATACTTCCATGAAACGCCTGCCCATCTCCCGGTCCAGCTCCTTTATCATGTTCCTCAACCGGGAGGCCGTATCCTCCAGATCGGCGATCTGGGAGGAGAGGAAGCGGTGGCGTTCCTCAAGGGCCCTGAATTCTTCGGGGGCTTCCAGGTTGACGGGGCCGAGGCGCTTTATCCGCCCCCTGAGGCGCCTGATCTCTTCTTCAAGCCCAGGGGGAACGAAAGCCACACGGGGCAGGGTCTGGATCAGATCCCCTAACGGACGCTGAGGGTCCTCTGCCTCCACCAGGCCCAGGTCCTCCTGAAGGCGGTGGCGCAGGGAGGCCAGCTCATCCCGAGCTTTCTCCAGAGCGATCCTCGCCTGCTGGAGCAGGATCTCGCACTGGTGCACCGATTTCTGAGCTTCCTCCCTCTTCCTGAGGGCTTCCTGCTCCTTTCCCCCAAGTTCTTCCACCTCTTTCTCCAGAAACTCTATCCTGCGCGCAAGCTCTTCCAGGACGGGAGATTTCTCCTCAATGGCTCTGGCGCTATCCTGAAGGGCGCGGACGCTTTCCTCCAGCTCGCGGCCGACGGATTGGGCCTTCCGGCGCATGAGCTGGAGTTCGCTTTCAATCCTGCGCAACTCCCTCTCCAGGGATGCTTCCCTCTCCTCCCAGACCTGGGGGGATTCGGTGGGAACCAGCAACCCGGCAGGTTCCAGTTCGGCTCTGAGTTCCTCAAGGCTCCGCCGGATCACCTCCAGTTCACTCAGGGCTTTCCGCTCCTCCTGAACGAGGGAAGCTTTCTCTCTTTCAATCCTGCCTAACTGGCGCTCATACCACTGGAACTCTCCCTGGAGCTTGTGCTTCTGGAGCTCCAGCTCCCTCACGCGCTCGCTCCACGAGGCTTCCAGCCGGCTCCGCTCCCGGGAGATCTCCCGCAGCTTTTCCTTCGCCTCCCGCAAGGCTGCTTCCAGCTTCTCAGCTTTCGCTCTCAGGCTCTCCTTCCGCCCACCGAGGGAACGCAGTTCGGCTTCCAGTGATTCCTTTTCGGCCAGGAGGATGGACCGCCCACCTCTGACCTTCTCCACTGCACCGAAACTGTGGACTTTCTCCCCCTTCAGGGTCACCACCTGGTAAGGCAATTCCTCGTGCGAAAGTTTTTCCACCGCCTGCAGGGCCGCTTCTGCGTCCCTGACCACCAGAGTTCTGCCCAGAAGGGCCCTGAGCAGAGGCATGAGTTCTTCGGGGGCCTTCACCAGTTCGGAAGCCAGGCCCATTATTCCATCACCTTCCGGAGGCCTGAGGGGCGGTATATCCCGCATGGGCCTGAGCAGCAGAACAGCCAGGGATCTGCCCTCCGCAGACGCCGAAGCTCCAAGAGCTTCGGTCAGGGAGCCCGCGATCCATCCTTCCTGGAAGGGAGATAATGCAGCTTCTATGGCTTTCTCCAGCCCCTGGGGGATGCGGAGCATGTCCATCAGGGGGCCAGGGAAATTCCCCGGAGGCGTGGCTTTAAGGGAATTCTCCAGGGTTTTAAGCCGGGCGAGAAGGGGTTCCTCCTTGCCCTGGAGGCGACTCAGCTCAGCCCTGAGGTCGGATAGCTCCCCCTCAATGCTTCCGACAGCGGCGGAGAGCTCCCTTTCCCGCTGCCTTATTTCTCCAAGTTTTGCTTCTCTTTCCCGCGAGAGAGAAGCGAGTTCTCTCTCAACTGAGGCAATGGCCTCGAGCAACCTCTCCCTCTCCCCCCGCGCACGAGCTGATTCTCCTTCAAGCTCGGATAATCTGCCGCGGATCTTGTCCAGCTTTTCCTGAATGCCCCCTTCTTTACGGCTCAGCTCGGCTATCCTGCGCTGGGGGGATTTCTCCCACCTTGCGCGAGCTTCCTGCAGTTTCTTCCGGTCCTCCAGGAGCTCCCGGTAGCGCTTTTCCCACCTCTCAATTTCCCCTTCAAGCTCTTCCTTCTGGCGAGTCAGGTGTTTTATCCGTTCTTCCAGGACGGCTCTGGCACGCTGGGCTTCCTGGAAGGCCCTCTCCTCCTCCAGAACCGTGCGGCGCAGAGCAGAAAGTTCCTCCTGAAGCCGCCGCCGTTTCGCCCGGATCTCCTCCAGTTCCCGCTGATGTTTCTCCAGGCCGAGGCGAGCCTCCTCCAGCAGCTTGAGGATCCTCTGCTCTTCCCGGGAAGCCTCTTTCAGAGCTTCAGCCTGGAGGTGAATCCTGTAGCCATACCAGATCTTGAGGTGGTGGCTGAGTTCCCTGGAGAGGGCCAGATACTCCGCAGCTTTCTGGCTCTGCTCCCTCAGTTTCTCAAGGCTTGGGGATATTTCGGCCAGGATGTCTTTGAGCCGCGCCAGGTTTGCCTCTGCCTCCTCCAGCTTCCGGATTGCTTCCTCCCGCTTTTCCCTGAAGATGGCTATGCCCGAGACTTCTTCCAGCAACTCCCTCCTTTCCTGAGGTTTGAGGGAAAGGGTGGCATCCACAAGCCCCTGGCTGATGAAGGTGTGGGGAAGGTGGTGGAAACCAGCTCCCGCCAGGAGTTCCTCAACATCCCTGAGGCGAACTTTCTGGCCGTTGAGGAAATATTCGTTCTCGCCGGAACGGTAGGCCCGGCGGGTTATGGTTATCTCGGAAAAATCCAGGGGGAAGGAGCCATCGGTGTTATCAAGAGTGAGGGAAACCTGGGCGACGCTCATCTGGGGGCGCCTGGGGCTTCCGGCAAAGATCATGTCCTCCGTGGAGCGGGCTCTCAGGCTCCGGAAGCTCTGTTCCCCAAGGACCCAGCGCAGGGCATCGGCCAGATTTGATTTGCCGCTCCCGTTTGGTCCCACTACAGCGGTGATGCCTTTGTCAAAGACGATGAGGGTTCTGGCGGCGAAGGATTTGAAACCGTAAAGCTCAAGGCTTTTAAGGCGCATTGGCTCTGCTCGCTCCGAGAAGCCTCAGAAACTCCTCCTTGATGGCCCTGGACAGAGCACGGCTGCGGAGTATTTTCCCGACTAAGGCCTGGTTGTAGCCTTCGCTTCGGAGGTGAAAGGCTATCGTTTCTGCCCGCCCCCTCTTTCCGACTATCAGGTTGACCAGAAGCTGCCACTCCAGGGGAACCACGTAAACCTTCTGACCGGCAAAGGGGATTTCCCGCACAAATGGCCACAGATTGAAGCGCAGATACCCCCTATCGCCCTTGACCCTGAGGTCACCGATAACTTCCACCTTCGCCCCTTCCAGCTTGAACTGGGCTAAAAGCGAGGCGAAATGCTCGCTTTCACCCCATCTGAGGGGAGAGACGGTGAATTTTTTGAGTTGAATGCTCAGCAACCTCGCCCCCTTCCGGTCCGTGATTATATCAATGTCCTGAGGGGTCAGGGGTATTCCCTGGAGGGCCGAAGCGGTGCTCCCGGCCAGGGCCCAGCGGTGGATCCCTTTCAGATGAGGGAGGAGCTCTAAGAGGGAAAGCCTTGTGCGGCGGGGCAATTTCCACGATGGATCGTTTTCCGAGAGCTTGCGGAGCGCTTCAAGAGCCTTCTGAGCTGCCTCCATGGAAGCTTGCTGCTTGCTGTGTCCTTCCCCCTTGCCCCAGAGCCTCTCCCCCAGAAAGACCCCTACCACGAAGACCTTGTCGTGCTCGGGGCCTTTCTCCTCAATGGTCCGGTATACAGGCGTGATGCCCAGCCATTCCTGAACGAATTCCTGCAACTGGCTCTTGGGGTCCACACCCATAGCTTCCTGGAGGAGCGAATCAAGCTCCGGCTCTATCAGTGGCTCCAGGAAAGACCGCACCGGATCCAGGCCCTTGTCCAGGTAAATTGCCCCGACCAGGGCTTCAAAAGCGCTGCTCAGAATGGAATTTCGCTCCCTTCCCCCCGATTCTTCCTCCCCCTTCCCCATCAGGAGGAAATTCCCGAGGGACAATTTCCGGGCGAACCGGGCAAGTGTTTCCCCTTTCACCAGGGAAGACCTGAGCCAGGTCAGTTCTCCTTCTTTCATTTCGGGGAAGCGGTGGTAGAGGTAATCGCCCACCACGAAGTCCAGCACGGCATCGCCGAGAAATTCAAGGCGCTCATTATCGTCCAGGGGGAAGAGGGGGTTTTCGTTGAGGTAAGAAGTATGAACCAGGGCCTGGAGGAGCAGGGCTTTATCGGAAAATGTTACGCCCAGCTTCTCCTCCAGTTCGGCAAAATTGATGGGAGGGATTTCGTCGCGAAAATCTTTCATGCCTTAAAAAATTGAGGGCACATCCCTCAATTCAACCGGTGAGGGAGGGCCCTGCCCAAAATTTATCAGGCGGAGGGAGTGGGATTCGAACCCACGAGGGGCTTCAAACCCCTACGCGTTTTCGAGACGCGCGCCCTCGGCCTCTAGGCGATCCCTCCGTTAAAATATTATAGCAGAACACCACGGCTACCGCAACATGGTGGAACTTTACGCCGACCCAGCTCACCCAGGGCGAAGGGAAACCGTGGGGTGTGGGTTGGCTCCAACTTTTTCGAACAAATGTTTTATGGTATAATATAGCCTGGAGAAGGCTTCAGGGAGGGGAAGAGGTGGATTGGCAGGAATACGATGCCAGTAAAATTCAGGTCCTGGAAGGGCTGGAGGCCGTCCGCCGACGCCCGGGAATGTATATAGGGTCAACGGATATCCGGGGCCTCCACCACCTCATCTACGAGGTCGTGGACAACGCCGTGGATGAAGCCCTGGCCGGCTACTGCACCCACATTGAGGTCACTATTCTCCCCGATAACTCGGTAAAAGTGGTGGACAATGGCCGTGGAATACCCGTTGACATCCATCCCCAGACGGGCAAATCAGCCCTGGAGGTGGTCATGACCACCCTCCACGCTGGGGCAAAATTCGGGGGAGAAAGCTACAAGGTGGCCTCGGGACTCCACGGTGTCGGCGTTTCGGCCGTGAATGCCCTCTCGGAATGGCTGGAGGTGGAGGTCAAGAGGGGAGGGTTCATCTACCGCCAGCGCTACGAGCGAGGCAAACCCGTAACCCCCGTGGAGAAGGTGGGCCGCTCAAAAGATAGCACCACAGGCACCACCGTCCATTTCCTCCCCGATAAGGAGATCTTCCGCGAGATAAACTACAAGTTTGAAACCCTGGCCCAGAGGTTCCGGGAAATGGCCTTCCTCACCAAAGGCCTGACTATAAAGTTCCGGGACGAGCGGACAGACCAGGAGATGACCTTCTACTTTGAAGGAGGCATCCTCTCCTTCATCCGCTACCTGAACAGGAACCGAACCCCCCTCCACCCGCCCTTCTACATTGAAAGGACCGTGAACGGAACCCTGGTGGAGATCGCTCTCCAGTATACCGACGAATTCTCAGAATCAGTCTTCACCTTCGCCAACAACATCAATACCGTGGACGGGGGGACACACCTGACAGGCTTCCGCTCCGCCCTGACCCGAACCCTCAACGAATACGCCCGCAAACAGGGTCTGCTCAAGGAAAGCGACCCAAACCTCACCGGAGAAGATGTCAGGGAAGGGCTGACGGCCATTGTCAGCGTGAAGCTTCCGGAACCCCAGTTTGAAAGCCAGACCAAGGCCAAGCTCGGGAACCCCGAGGTGAAGAGCCAGGTGGAGACCGTGATGAGCGAGGCCTTCTCCAGGTGGCTCGAGGAGAACCCGAAGGAGGCAAGGGCCATCATTGAAAAGTGCCTGACAACCTTCAGGGCCCGCGAAGCAGCCCGCAAGGCAAGAGACCTGGTGATCCGCAAGAGCGTGCTGGAGAGCATGACCCTGCCCGGCAAGCTGGCCGATTGTTCCCTCAGGGACCCCGCTCAGACTGAGCTCTTCATCGTTGAGGGTGATTCCGCCGGAGGATCAGCCAAGCAGGCGAGGGACAGGCGGTTCCAGGCCATTCTCCCCATACGGGGCAAAATCCTCAATGTGGAGAAGGCCCGCCTGGACAAAATCCTTGAGAACAACGAGGTAAAAGCTATAATCACGGCCCTGGGCACGGGGGTCGGAGAGCAGTTCAACATAGAAAACCTCCGCTACGGCCGGATAATCCTCCTCTGCGATGCCGACGTGGACGGCGCCCACATCCGCACCCTGCTTCTGACCCTCTTCTACCGCTACCTGCCTCAGATAATTGAGCAAGGCCACCTCTACATCGCTCAGCCACCCCTCTACCGCATCCAGGTCGGCAAAGAGCACTATTATGCCTACAACGAAGAGGAGAAGGAAAAGCTCCTCCAGAAATTCAAGGGCAAGGTGGTGGCGATACAGCGCTACAAGGGTCTGGGCGAGATGAACCCCGAGCAACTCTGGGAGACAACCCTCAACCCCGAGAAGCGCACTCTACTCCAGGTGACGATTGAGGATGCCGCTTCTGCCGACCGCACCTTCAGCATACTGATGGGCTCAAGCGTTCCCCCACGCCGCCGCTTCATCCAGACCCACGCCCGGAAGGTCCGGAACCTTGACGTGTAAAGTGGAGGAAAGCCATGGAGCCGGCAAGGCGCAAATTCCTCAAGCAGGCCGCCGCCGGCGGTGCTTTCATCGCTTTCGGAGCTCTGGGAGGGGCCGGCGGCTTCAAGGCCGGCCAGACCATCGCCAGGACAGAATATGAACTGGAAATAGCCAAACTCCGCACCCTCCTCAAACTCTACCAGGAACTGGAGAAGGTCGGGATAGACGCACTCCTCGGCACAGCCCTGAAAGCGATAAAACTGCCGCTGGAGACGGTTAAGAAAGGCATAGGCACGGTGAAGGAAGCGATGGAGAAGGCCGAAGAGGCCCTGAACAGGCTCCTATCCTTCCTGTCCCGCTGGCGGGACCTCCTGAAGGAAGGCGAGGAAATCCTCTCGGCGCTGGTTTCCCGCCTGGAAGATGTGGCCAGAGCCATAGCCAGAACCCTGGGCAAAACCCTGCCCTTCGCCGAGGCCATCATTGAGTTCTTCGCCAGGCTGCTCCAGAAGCTGCCCTTCGGCGCTGGAAAGGAGCTGGGCGAAGCCCTGGAATCCATCAGAACCCTGCTGGGAAAGCTTCCCGAGACAATTGAGAAAGTGACCGGCAAAGTTTTCGCAAGCCTGAAAGAGGACGTTTACCCGCAGGGCAATGGCAGGAGCAGGGTTGAAGAGGAGTTTTCGGAGCCGATAAAGGTGGGCCTCCTCGAGCCCCTCAAAGAGTTCCTGGAGAACGTGATAGCGCTGGTGGATTCATTCGAGAAGGACTTCGCCGCACCCATAGAGACAGCCCTGGCCGAGCGAGCCAGGATCCGCCAGCAGATTGAGGAATTCCGCCGCGAACACAATCTCTGAAAGGACTGCCCTTGCGGTTCATCCTGGACCTTCGCGTCGCCAGCGAGCACTTCCCGGGGATAGGGAGATACGGCACCGGCATAGCCCGGGCCCTCCCCCAGTTCCTGAAAGAGGATGAGGAGCTGGTCTTCATACGCGATCCGGAGCACTGCTCCTTCCCTTTCCCCTCAGGGGAGAAAGTCAAAACCATTGATATTCCCGGTTCTCCCTTCTCCCTGGCCCAGCAGTGGCTCATCCCCGCCGCCATCAGGGCCATGAGACCCTGCCTCTACCACAGCCTCTATTACGTTATGCCCTACAGGCCCGGCACCACCACCGTCCTGACCGTCCACGATTTAATCCCCCTGCTCTACCCCCGAAGCGTCTCCCTGAGGGCCAGAATCCTGTTCCGTCCCCTCTTCTGCCTCGCCCTTTCGGCCTCCTCCGGATTTATCGCCGTATCCCGAACAACCCTTGATGACCTGAAAGCCCACTTCAATATCGGCCAGAAGAAGGCAATTGTAATATCTCTCGCCGCAGATCCGGACTTTCGCCCCCGCTCTCCCGCGGAGATGGAGACCGTTCGGCTCAAATACGGGCTTCAGGGGGAGTTCATCCTCTACGTGGGGAGCCAAAAACCCCACAAAAACCTTAAGAACCTCCTCAGAGCCTTCGCGCAGGTTGAGGCGCACGCAAATGCGACCTTAGCGATCGCCGGCCCCGGGGGCAGCGATTTCCGGAAGCTCAAGGCGCTGGCTGCAGAACTGGGGGTGGAGGAGTCCGTCCGCTGGCTCGGCCGCGTGCCCGACAGCGACCTGCCGGTCCTTTACTCCGCCTCAACGGCTTTCGTCTTCCCTTCCCTCTACGAAGGCTTCGGTCTCCCGGTACTTGAGGCGATGGCCTGCGGGGCCCCGGTGGCCTGCTCCGATATACCAGCCCTGAGGGAAGTGGCAGGGGATGCCGCTCTTTATTTCAACCCTCGCTCGCCCGATTCCATGGCCATGGCCATTGAAGCCATCCTGGGAAACCTCGAACTCAGGAAGAACCTGGCCGAAAGAGGGCTCGAGAGGGCTTCCGCCTTCTCCTGGGACGAAGCAGCTCGCAAAACTGTTGCCTTTTACAGGGAAATCGCAGGAGGATGAAACCACTATGGTCAGAGCCAGAGCCATTTACTGCGGTGGCGGCACAGCGGAGGTCGCAGCAGGCCCATGCTCTCTAACGGTTGAGCGCAGGGACACCGATGGAAGGAAGTGGTCCTGCCCTGTGGAGCTTCTGGCCGCTTCCCTTGCCTCCTGCATAACATTGACCCTGGCCGCCGTCGCCGACAGCAAAGGCATCAAGTTCAACAGCCTTGAAGTGGAAGTAGAAGTTTGCGGCGAAGAGAGGCGGATTTCTGCGGTTATCCGGGTGGGCGGGAACCTCACCGAGAGGGAGAAAAAGATACTGCTCAATTCCGCAAAGCACTGTGAAGTCAGCAAGTTTCTGAAGGAGCCCGTCGCTTTTGAACTGGCTTTTACCCGGCTTTAGCCCCGGGGAAGCCCAGGCCCTTTTTACCAAAATCCACCGGGCATGGTATAATTGCCGTGAGCAACCCCGGAGGAAAGAGCTCATGAGTGTTCTGGATTTGCTGTGGATTTTTCTGATCCTGACAAGCCTCAGCCCCATGGTGAGGCAACGCATCATAGAGATGGAACGCCACAGGCTCATTAGGCAACTGGAGAAGAAGCGGGGGTCCAGGCTCATAACCTTGATCCACCGTCAGGAGATAATATCCCTTTTAGGCATACCCCTCAGCCGCTACATTGACATAGAGGACTCGGAAGAGGTCCTGCGGGCCATAAGGCTCACCCCACCCGACATGCCCATTGACATAATCCTCCACACCCCTGGCGGGCTTGTCCTGGCAGCAGAGCAGATCGCCTTCGCCCTGGTCCGGCACAAAGCTCCGGTCACCGTGTTCGTGCCCCACTATGCCATGTCCGGCGGGACTCTCATAGCCCTGGCGGCCGATAAAATCGTCATGGACGACAATGCAGTGCTGGGGCCTGTGGACCCCCAGCTTGGCCAGTATCCGGCAGCCTCGGTCCTGAAGGTGCTGGAGAAGAAGAACATAAACGAGATAGACGACACAACTCTGATCCTGGCCGATGTGGCAGAGAAGGCCAGGCGCCAGGTTTTCAAAACCGTCAAAACGATCCTCATGGCCAATGGCTTTGAGGAAAGCAAAGCCGAAAGCCTGGCCGAAGCCCTGAGCTGTGGCCAGTGGACCCACGATTACCCGATAACCCTTGAAGAGGCGCGGGAGCTGGGCCTGCCCGTGAGCAACGAAATGCCCGAAGAGGTTTACGCCCTCATGAGCCTCTACCGCCAGCCGACCCAGAGGCGCCCCTCGGTTCAGTATATACCCGTCCCTTACCGCAGGGAAGAAGAGCCGCGAGGAGGCAGGAGATGATACCCCTTGCCGATGATATACCTTCCCGCCGCTTCCCGGTAATCACTTACCTCATAATAGCCGTCAACATCCTCGCCTTCTTCTTCGAACTGAGCCTCGGCCGCTACCTGGACCGCTTCATCGCCTTATTCGGCCTTGTCCCCTGGCGCATAGCCCACTGGAGCGATTACCCGGCCGTCTTCATAACCGTCTTCACCTCCATGTTCCTCCATGCCGGCTGGATACACCTCTTCGGCAATATGCTTTACCTCTGGGTTTTCGGGGATAACGTTGAGGATGCCATGGGCCACATGCGCTTTTTGATCTTCTACCTCCTCAGCGGGTGCGCTGCCGCTGCTGCCCAGGTGCTGGTCAATCCCCTCTCAAAGGTTCCAATGATTGGAGCCAGCGGAGCAGTGGCGGGAGTGCTGGGGGCATATTTCCTGTTTTACCCACGGGCCCGGGTGATAATGGCCGTGCCTTTCCTCTTCTACCTCCAGATGATCTCCGTCCCCGCCCTCCTGGTCCTGGGAAGCTGGTTCCTGATCCAGCTCCTCAACGGCTTCGCCACCATAACGACTTCCACCGCTGTGACCGGAGGGGTAGCCTGGTGGGCCCACGTGGGCGGATTCGTGGCAGGGCTGATCTTCGGCCCCTTATTCCGCAAGAGCCATTCCGAAGATTACTATGACTACGGAGATTATGAGTAGAGCCAGGTGGCTCCTTCTCCTCCTGGCAATCCTCTCCTTTTCCCTCGCGATCTACAGGCTCGACTCCCAGAGCCTCTGGTATGACGAGGGGGTCTCCGTTTACCTCACCCGGCTGAGCCTTCCCGAACTTACCTGGTGGACTGCTGAGGACATCCAGCCTCCGCTCTACTATTACCTCCTGTATTTCTGGGTAAGGGCCGCCGGACGAAGCGAATTCTCCCTGCGCTTCCTCTCCCTCTTCTTCGGCGTCCTCATGGTGCCGGCAACCTGGGGAGTGGCGGCCAAACTCCTCGGAAAGAAGGCCGGTCTCCTCGCTGCCTCCTTCACCGCCCTTTCCCCCCTCTACCTCTGGTATTCCCGCGAAGCCAGGATGTATACGATGCTCACCTTCCTCTGCCTGCTCTCCCTCAGGCTCTTCCTTGAGATCAGGGACAAGGGCAGCTCCACGCCTCTGCTCCCCGCCTGGATCGGCGCTCTGGTAGCCTCCCTCTACACCCATTACTTCGCTGCTTTCGTAATGGCATCGCTGACTCTGATGGCCCTCTGGATCCTTGCCGAAGGGAAGGCGAAGGTGGCGACCCGCCTGCTGTTGGGAGAAGCTGCTGCGCTGGCCCTCTACCTGCCCTGGCTCCCTCCCCTCCTGAAGCGCTATCGGGTTGATGTTAGCTACTGGGAGGGGACCCTCAAAATCGGAGAGGCCCTGCGCAAACTCTTCATTTCCTTCAGCGTTGGGGAA
>DAOUCW010000121.1:0-5206 GCA_034431695.1 Anaerolineae bacterium
GCCTTTGTTTATATTATATCCACCTTTGGGCATGGAGGCAAAAATCCGCTAAAGTTCGGGTTTAATGTCCAGTTCAATCAGGGTGTGGGGGTAAGGCATACCGCTCTGGGGGTCCCATCCGATCATCCTGTAGAAAAGTTCCAGTGCTTTCGCGAAAGCCTCGCGGTCTATGGCTTCGCCGGCGAGGGGTCCGTCGGGGAAAGGCTCAAAGAACCGATCTGGCAGGCGATCGTCTGCAGGGGAGAAGCCGGCCCTGATGTTGAAGATCCGGGCGAGGGTGTAGGCGCGCTGGCCGGCTTTCATCATCTCCCAGATGCTGACATCCCAGCCCGTCACGGCCTGGAGGATATCCCGCACCTGGTGCTTATCGTAAGGGAGGAAACGGCAGAGCCCCAGGAGTTCAATGCTCGCCTGCCACAGCAGTTCGTAGAAGAAGAGCCTGACTTTGGCGGGGCCGAGATCGTTGCGAGGCAAGGGCTCAAGGATGCCCAGGGTTTTGGCTCTGCGGAAGGCTCCCCTGGTCTCTTTAACGTAGCCATCGTCGTGGACGTTGTGGTTGTGGTCGGCGCCGGTTGGGCTGAGAGCGTAGCCGAGGCCGAGAGCCTGCTTGAAGCGGGGTTCGTGCATCGGTATCTCCTGACCCTTGACTTCCATGGCCAGGGGGTAAGCTCCGGGCCCTATCTTTTCGGCAGCCCTCCTGACCCCTTCAGCCAGGAGATCGCCCAGGCCACGGCGGAAGGCAATCATTTCCAGAAGTTTGAGGACGGTATCGGGATTGCCGAAGCGCAGGTCAACCTCGTCGCTCTTGAGCAGGCCCTTCTCTCCGCACTCCATGGCAAAGGCGATGGTAACTCCGGCGGATATGGTGTCAAGGCCAAGGGCTCCGCAGAGCTGGTTCGCCCTGGCGATAGCCCTCAGATCACTCACCCCGCAGGATGAGCCGAGAGCTCCGATGGTTTCGTATTCGGGCCCGCCGTATACAGGGTCGACCGGGTATGGGCCCTCTTTAACCTCCACCACCCGCTTGCAGCGCACGATGCAGGCGTAGCAGCTCCCCCTGTCCACAAGTATGGTCTCGGCCATTTTCTGGCCCGAGATTTCATCGGCCTTTTCAAAGTGGCCGTGGGTGAAGTTGAGGGTGGGAAGCCCTCCCACGGCATTGAGGTAGGGGACGATCCCGGCCGTTCCCGTGTGGCGGAAGCCCGCCAGAAGGGCCTCGTCGTTATCGCTGAGCCACTGCCTTATGGCCCCAAGTTTAGCGGGGTCGGCCACTTCCACCCTGCCTTCCCCTTTCACGGCGATGGCCCTCAGGTTTTTGGAGCCCATGACTGCCCCGAGGCCGCACCTTCCGGCAAAATGCCGGAGGTCGTGAGTTATGCAGGCGAAGCGGACGAGATTCTCGCCGGCGGGGCCTATCTGGGCTATCCTTACGCCCTTGTCCCCAAGTTCCTCCTGGATGAGTTCCTGGACCTCGGCCGTGGTTTTCCCCCAGAGGTGGGAAGCATCCCGGATTTCTACCTGACCGTTGTTGATCCAGAGGTAGACGGGCGATGGGGCTTTGCCCTTTATGACGATGGCGTCAAAGCCGGCTCTCTTGAGTTCGGCTCCCCAGAACCCGCCGGCTTCGGAAGCTCCGAACCCTCCGGTCAGGGGCGATTTCGCACCCACGGCGTGGCGGCCGCTTCCGGATATCGGAGCTCCCGTCACCGGGCCTGTGGCGAAGATCAGCACGTTCTCAGGCCCCAGGGGATCGGCTGAGGGGTCCATTTCCCGGAAGAGGTAATGGAGGATAAACCCCCAGCCTCCGAAGTAACGGCGCCGGAAGATTTCATCGGTTTCTTCCACCCTTAAAGCGCCCGTGGAAAGGTCAACGTGCAGGATTTTGCCGGTGTAACCGTAAGGCATACTGCCCTCCTGAGCTGTGGGGTTGGATTTGCTTCATTTTATCCCGACGAGCGCCGGAAAGCAAGCGCCCGGGGCAGTGTTGCGCCAATTGAGTTGATATGTTAAAATTTCAGTAGTCCAATCCGGTTAGGAAAGGAGGAGCTTCATGGTGCCCCTCAACTTCGTCCTGGTAGGGGTAGGAGGGCAGGGGACAATCCTCGCCAGCGATGTCCTTGCGGAGGTAGGCCTCAGAGCAGGTTACGATGCCAAAAAGGCCGAAGTCCACGGGATGGCTCAGAGGGGTGGAAGCGTCATAACTCACATCCGCTGGGCCGAAAAGGTCTATTCCCCTCTGATCGGCAAGGGGGAGGCCCACTTCCTCCTGGCACTGGAGAAGCTTGAGGCACTCCGCTACATTGAATTCCTGAAGCCTGGCGGCACTGCTCTCGTCAATGACCAGGCCATCTATCCGGTGGCCGTCAACATCGGGGCTGCTTCCTACCCCGACGATGATAGGATCAGGAATGCTCTCGCTCAGGTAGCGGGAAGAGTCCTCTTCATCCCCGCCCTGCGCAAGGCTGAAGAGCTCGGAAACGCCAGGGTCGCAAACATCATCCTCCTGGGGGCTCTCTCCACCATGCTGGAGGTGCCGGAAGAAGTTTGGGAGAAGGTCATTGAGAGGCATGTCCCCCAGCGCCACCTTGAACTGAACCTGAGGGCTTTCCGGGAGGGAAGGAAACTGGTGTGAAGGAGGAGCCGTGAAAGCCGTTGTTATGGCTGGAGGGGCAGGCTCAAGGCTTCGTCCCCTGACCATGGGGCGCCCGAAGCCGATGGTCCCCCTGGTCAATAAGCCCGTGATGGCCCACATCCTTGACCTTCTCAAGCGCCACAACATCACCCGCATTGCCGCCACCCTCCAATACATGGCAAAAGACATCCAGGATTACTTCGGCGACGGGAGCACCTTTGACGTTGAGCTCACTTACTTCATAGAGGACGAACCCCTGGGGACGGCGGGGAGCGTCAAGAATGCACAGCCTTTTCTGGATGAGCCCTTCGTGGTGATAAGCGGCGATGCGCTGACGGACATAGACCTGAGCGCGCTCATCAGGTTCCACCGCGAGAAAGGGGCCTTGGTAACCATAGCCCTCTACCGCGTCCCCAACCCCCTGGAATACGGCGTCGTTATAACCGATAGCGAGGGACGCATAACTCAATTCCTGGAGAAGCCCGGCTGGGCCGAGGTTATATCCGACTGGGTGAACACCGGCATCTACGTTCTGGAGCCAGAGGTCCTTGATTACATCCCGGCGGGCCAGCCCTTTGATTTCAGCAAGGACCTCTTCCCGATGCTCCTCAAGAAAGGGGCTCCGATGTTCGGCTACATGGCTTCGGGATACTGGTGCGACATCGGGAACATCCAGGAGTATGTGAGGGCTTCCTTTGACTTCCTCGAGGGCAAGGTCAACCTGCCCGAGCCCGGCCAGAGGATAGGACCGGGGATCTGGGCAGGCGAGGGTGTGGAAATCGCCCCCGATGCCAGGATCTACGGGCCCGTATACCTGGGACACGAGGTCAAGGTGAAGGGAGGGGTTGTTATCCAGGGACCCGCCGTCATCAGGGATTACACCGTGGTGGACAACAGGGCCTTCGTGGAACGAAGCATCATCTGGCGCAACAGCTACATAGGAGAGGGGGCCGAGATAAGGGGGGCGGTCATAGGCAGACAGTGCACAATAAAATCCAACGTGGCCATCTTTGAGGGAGCGGTCCTGGGCGACAACTGCCTTGTGGAGAGGGAGGCCGTCATCCATCCAAAGGTGAGGCTCTGGCCCGGGAAGGAGGTGGAAGCGGGCGCCACGGTCAAGAGCACAATAATATGGGGCGGGCACGTCCGGCGCACCCTCTTCGGAAGATACGGGATAACGGGCGTGGTGAACGTGGACCTCACCCCGGAGTTCGCCTCCAAGCTGGGAGCGGCCTACGGTGCAACCCTCCCCAAAGGTTCCACCGTAACCATAAACCGCGACCCCCACCGCAGCCCCAGGATGATCAAGAGAGCCATAATCTCGGGCCTGCCCTCCGCCGGGGTCAACGTGCTGGACCTGAGGACGGTCCCGATCCCCGTAGCCAGGTATTACACCCGCATAACGAATGCCGTGGGCGGGATTCATGTCCGGCTCTCCCCCTATGACCAGCGGGTTGTGGATATAAAGTTCTTTGACCGCCGGGGCCTTGACCTTTCAAGGTCCGAAGCGCGCAATGTGGAACGCACCTTCTTCCAGGAAGACTTCCGCCGGGCTTATCTCAACGAAATCGGCGTGATTGAGTATGCTCCCGATGCCGTGGAGCGCTACAAAGCCAATTTCCTGGCAGCTCTGAACGTTGAAGCCATAAAATCCGTGACTTTCCGCATCGTGGTGGATTACGCCAACTCCCCCAACGCCCTGGTCATGCCCGATATCCTTAACGAGCTCGGAGTCAACGCGGTGACCCTCAACGCAAGTCTGGATGAGAACAAGCTCGCCATCCTCAAGGAAGAGTTTGAAGCCGGGCTGGAGCAATTGCGCTCCATCTGCTCTGCGGTCAAAGCCGACCTTGGGGTCAGGTTTGAAGTTGGCGGGGAGAAGCTCTTCGTGGTGGATGACAGGGGCCGGCTCATTCCCGATACTGTGTTTGCGGCAGCCATGGTGGAGCTTTCCTTCAGGGTATGGGGGCCGGGGAAAGTGGCTGTGCCCGTCAACCTTCCCCTGGTCTTTGAGAAAATCGCCTCCCGCTACGGGGGCGAAGTCATCCGGACAAGGGTTGACCTGGGGCACCTTATGGAAGTGGCGGAGAAAGAGCAGGTCAACATTGCCGCCGACGGCACGGGGAGCATCATCCTGCCCCGCTTCCACCCCGCTCCCGATGCCCTCTTTGCCCTGGCCACGCTCCTGGAATTCCTCGCCCTTCAGAAGACGAAGCTCTCGGAAGTGGTGGACTCAATCCCCGTCTATCACCTGGAGCACCGGGAGGTTCCCTGCCCGTGGGAATCCAAGGGCCAGGTGATGCGGCTCCTCAACGAGCAATACAAGGACACCCCGCACGATAATATTGACGGCATAAGGATATGGCTGGGCGAAGGGACCTGGGTCCTGGTCCATCCCGACCCCGACAGGCCCTCCTTCCACGTCTACTCCGAGGCCAACTCCCGCGCCGAG
This sequence comes from Anaerolineae bacterium, assembly GCA_034431695.1. Taxonomy (GTDB): domain Bacteria; phylum Chloroflexota; class Anaerolineae; order SpSt-600; family SpSt-600; genus SpSt-600. Next base: position 5,085 of record DAOUCW010000121.1, read on the forward strand.
GCAATTTCCCTGGCCGAGCGATACGCCCGCATAATTGAGGGGTTCAGAGAGTAGAAAGAGGCCCCTCTCCTTTGAGACCATTGCGGGCATGGGTATTTGAAACTTTAGACCTAACCCCCCGG
>DAOUCW010000122.1:0-8574 GCA_034431695.1 Anaerolineae bacterium
GTATCTGAGGCCGGCCGTGACCTCTTCGAACAGGGCTACGAATTCGGGGCCCCGGTGGTCTATCATCTCCCCGGCAACAGCCTCCCTGACTTCCTGGGGCAGGGGAACAGGGCCAGGTATGCGCAGGTTAAAGCCCGGCATCTTCACCCTCAACCAGCGGTAAATATTCCAGAGCTTCCCGGACTTTCTCGGCGGGATATTCGTAGTCGGGGAGCCTGCCGCTCAGGTATTCATCGTAGGCGGCCAGGTCAAAGTGCCCGTGGCCTGAGAAGTTGAACAGGATAACCCTTGGTTCGCCTGCTTCCCTGGCCTTCAATGCCTCATCTATGGCCGCCCTGACGGCGTGAGCGGTTTCGGGAGCCGGGAGGAAGCCTTCAGCCCTGGCGAACTGCACTGCAGCTTCGAAGACCGCATTCTGGGGGTAAGCCACGGCCTCAATGTAGCCTCCCCTGTAGAGGGCGCAGATGAGGGGAGCCATTCCGTGGTAGCGCAGGCCTCCAGCGTGTATCCCCGGAGGAACGAACCTGTGGCCCAGAGTATACATCTTGAGGAGGGGAGTTGTTCCAGCAGTATCGCCGAAATCGTAAGCGTATATTCCCTTGGTCAGAGAAGGGCAGGCAGTGGGCTCAACGGCCAGGAAGCGGGTTTTGAGATTGCGCTTCAGTCTCTCCCTGAGGAAGGGGAAGGCCAGACCTGCGAAGTTTGACCCCCCACCCACGCATCCGATTACGATATCGGGGAATTCGCCAGCCATCTCCATCTGGAGCAGGGCCTCCTCGCCGATCACAGTCTGGTGCAGGAGGACGTGGTTCAGGACACTGCCGAGAGAGTATTTGGTATCATCGCGGGTTGCGGCATCTTCCACTGCCTCGCTTATGGCTATTCCGAGCGAGCCGGGCGAATCCGGGTCCTTTGATAAAATCTGGCGGCCGGCGCTGGTGTCGGGGCTCGGGCTGGGCACCACGCTGGCTCCCCATGTTTCCATGAGGATGCGGCGGTAAGGCTTCTGATAGTAGCTCACCTTAACCATGTAGATTTTGCACTCAAGGCCGAACACTTTGCATCCGAAGGCCAGAGCGCTGCCCCACTGCCCGGCTCCGGTTTCAGTAGTGAGCCTCTTCACCCCTTCGGCCTTGTTGTAATAGGCCTGGGCCACGGCGGTGTTGGGCTTGTGGCTTCCGGGAGGGCTTCCTCCTTCGTATTTGTAGTAAATGTGGGCGGGGGTATCAAGGGCCTTCTCCAGGCGTCGGGCCCTGTAAAGAGGAGTGGGCCTCCACAGCCTGTAAACATTTCGCACCGGCTCCGGGATTTCAATGAACCTCTCGGTGCTCACCTCCTGCTGGATCAGGGCCATGGGGAAAATGGGAGCCAGATCTTCGGGCTTTATGGGTTCCCTGGTAGCGGGGTGAATGACAGGGGGCAGGGGGACTGGCAGGTCCGGTATTATGTTATACCAGGCTCTGGGCAGCATATTTTCGTCCAGGATGAACTTAAACCTTTCCATTTCACACCTCCTTTGTGGGATAAACAAAAAACCCGTCCCAATCCGGGACGGGTTTTCATCCGCGGTGCCACCCCGCTTGAGTCGGCCTATAGGAAAGCCGACCCCACTCTTTCGCGGGCACGTGGCCGTAGGCCAGATGCCCTCAGCCCTGATAACGGTAGCGTCTCCGGCTCGGCATACTGGGGAAAGCTCTGGGCTTTCCCGTTCCTCCTCGCGGCTCCCGGGCCCATTCAGCGCCTGCGAAGGGGCTGGGCTTCCACCTTACCCCAGCTCTCTGAACCCCCGCCCTGGCGCCTACTCCACCCGTTCACAGCCTTTCAACTTTTTAAACTTTATGCCTCCGGCAGGACTCGAACCTGCAACCCGCGGATTAAGAGTCCGCTGCTCTACCAGCTTGAGCTACGGAGGCAGATTGAATTTCGCTTCTTACTTATACAACCACTTGCACTCCATGTCAAGTGAGCTACCGCCAGCTGAAGCCGACGGCTTCTTGCAGGCATGACTGCTGGTTTATCCAGCAGTCCCTGCGGGCCTGCTCCAGGCCCAAACCTGCCGGCTCTCTAAGCCCTGCAGGTGTCGGTTATAAGTATAACACAAGGAATTACAAAACGCAAGAGAAAATGAAAGGGCGCATTCCCCTGGCGCCTGAAGCCGACAGTCCCCTGCGCCCGATTTCTATGAGCGCAACCCTTGCTAAGGGCTTCCTTCGGTGCTAAAATTTTTAGAGTATCTTCAGAGCGAAAGGTGGGAGCGTATGGGGCAGAACAAGATAATCGTGCGGGGAGCAAGGGAGCACAACCTGAAAAATATAACGGTGGAGATACCCAGAGATAAGCTGGTGGTCATAACCGGGGTCTCAGGCTCAGGCAAATCAAGCCTCGCCTTTGATACCCTCTATGCCGAAGGGCAGCGCCGCTACGTTGAATCGCTCTCCGCTTATGCACGCCAGTTCCTGGGCCTCATGGAAAAGCCCGATGTGGATGTGATAGAAGGCCTCTCCCCGGCCATTTCCATTGACCAGAAAGGGGTGAGCCACAACCCCCGCTCCACAGTCGGAACCGTCACCGAAGTTTACGATTACCTCCGCCTCCTGTTCGCCAGGGTTGGCAGGCCTCACTGCCCCAATTGCGGCAAAGAAATATCGCCCCAGACACCCCAGCAGATCGTTGACTCCATCCTCTCCCTCCCCGAAGGCACAAAGGTCATGCTGCTGGCTCCCGTGGTCAGAGGGCGCAAAGGCCACCACAAGAACGTCCTCGAGGAAATCCGCCGGGCAGGCTATGTCAGGGCGCGCATTGACGGCAGGATCGTTGAGCTGGAGGAAGAGATTGAGCTGGACCGCTACAAGCTCCACACCATTGAGGCTGTGGTGGACCGCCTCATAATCCACCACACCGAAGATGAAGACTACCGCACCCGACTGGCCGATTCGGTGGAAACAGCCCTCAGGTTTGGAAACGGGGTGATCGTGGTCTCCGTAATCGAAGGCGACAGCTCCCGCGACCTGCTATTTTCGGAACATTCGGCCTGCGTGGACTGCGGGATCTCCCTCCCCGAGATTGAACCAAGGACCTTTTCCTTCAACAGCCCCCACGGAGCCTGCCCCCACTGCTCAGGCCTCGGAGTAATCATGGAGATTGACCCCGACCTGGTCATACCCGATAAATCCCTGAGCCTGAAAGACGGAGCCATAGCCCCGTGGCGACACCTGGGGAAAGATACAGCCCGCTACCACATGTATATGCTCCGCCGGGTCTGCGAGTTCTACAAGATCCCCATGAACGTCCCGGTGCGGGAGCTCACCAAAGAGCAACTGGATATAATCCTCTACGGCACCCGCCCCGGCGAGATGGTCTCCCTCCCTTATTCCGACCAATATGGGCGGATCCACTACTACGAAGTCCCTTACGAAGGGGTGATCCCGAACCTGCAGCGCCGCTATCAGGAAACCGAGTCCGATTATATCCGGAGCGAGATCGAGCGCTACATGACCGCCAGGCCCTGCCCGGCCTGCAAGGGGACGAGGCTCCGCCCCGAAGCTCTGGCCGTTACGGTAGATGGCAAAAACATCGCCCAGGTAGCCTCCATGTCAGTGGCGCAGGCCCTGGAATGGGTGGAACGCCTCCAGGGGCCCGATTCCCCCCTCACGGAGAAGGAACGCCTCATAGCTCACCAGATACTCAAAGAACTCCGGAACCGCCTCCGCTTCATGATGGACGTGGGCCTTGACTACATAACCCTGGACCGAAGGGCATCAACCCTCTCGGGCGGGGAAGCCCAGAGGATAAGGTTGGCCACCCAGATAGGCTCCCAGCTCGCTGGAGTGCTCTACATACTGGATGAGCCTTCCGTCGGCCTGCACCAGAGGGATAACGCCCGCCTGATCCAGACCCTCAAACGCCTCAGGGACCTCGGGAACACGGTCATCGTGGTGGAACACGACGAGAATACCATTCGTTCCGCCGATTACATCATTGACCTGGGGCCCGGAGCCGGGGAGAAGGGCGGGGAAGTGGTGGTGGCAGGGACCCTTGAGGACCTGCTGCGCTGCCCCCGCTCCATAACCGGGATGTATCTCCGGGGGGAGAGGAAAATAGAAGTGCCAAAGGTGAGGAGGCCGGGGAACGGCCATTACCTCACCGTCTACGGAGCCGCCGAGAACAACCTCAAAAACATAACCGTCCGGTTCCCCCTGGGCAAGTTCATCTGCGTTACCGGAGTATCCGGTTCGGGCAAGTCAAGCCTGGTGATAGAAGTGCTTTACAAGGCTCTGGCCCAGAAGCTATACCGGGCGAGGGAGAAGCCGGGCAAGCACCTCTACATTGAAGGTCTGGAGCACATTGACAAAGTGGTGAACGTGGACCAATCTCCCATCGGAAGGACGCCCAGGAGCAACCCGGCCACCTACACCGGAGCTTTCACCCCCATAAGGGAGCTCTTCGCCTCCCTGCCCGAAGCTCGCCTCAGGGGCTACACGCCGGGCCGCTTCTCCTTCAACGTCAAGGGCGGAAGGTGCGAAGCCTGCCAGGGCGGAGGCATAATCCGGATAGAAATGCAGTTCCTCCCCGATGTCTACGTCCCGTGCGATGTGTGCAAGGGCAAGCGCTACAACCGCGAGACGCTGGAAATCCGCTACAGGGGCAAGAACATCTCCGAAGTCCTGGACATGACGGTGGAAGAGGCAATGGAATTCTTCGGCAATATACCGCCGATAAGGGCCAAACTCCAGACCCTTTACGATGTCGGGCTCGGATACATAAAGCTGGGGCAGCCGGCCCCGACCCTCTCGGGAGGGGAAGCCCAGAGGGTGAAACTGGCCCGGGAACTCTCGCGGAAAGCCACCGGCCGCACCCTGTATATCCTGGACGAGCCGACCACCGGCCTCCACTTCGCCGACATTGAAAAGCTCCTGAACGTCCTCAACCGCCTGGTGGATGCGGGTAACACCGTCATCGTCATTGAGCACAACCTTGATGTGATAAAGTGCGCCGACTGGATAATAGACCTGGGACCGGAAGGAGGCGACAGGGGCGGCTGGGTGATAGCCGAAGGAACGCCGGAAGAGGTGGCCATGGTTCCCCACTCCTATACCGGTCAGTTCCTCAGGAAAATACTCTTCCCCGAGGAGGTAGTGCAATGCGCACCCCAATAATCGCCGGAAACTGGAAAATGAACAAGACCGTTCGGGAAGCGGAAGAGTTCGTGGAAACCATCAGGGAAGAACTGGATTCAATTGAAGGGGTGGAGAAGGTCCTTTGCCCCCCCTTCACCGCCATCAGCACCGTGGCCCGGCTTGTCCAGGGGACATCCATAAAAGTTGGGGCGCAGGATGTCTTCTGGGAGGACAAAGGGGCTTACACCGGGGAGATCTCTCCTGTGATGCTCAAGGAGTTCTGCCAGTATGTGATAGTGGGCCATTCTGAGAGGCGCAAATATTTCGGTGAAACCGACGAGCATGTGAACCGCAAGGCCAAAGCCGCCATCGCCCACGGCCTCATCCCGATAATCTGCGTGGGCGAGAACCTTGAGGAGAACGAAGCGGGCCTCACGGAAGAGGTGGTTGTCCGGCAGACCAGGGGAGCGCTGGCGGGATTCCTGCCCTCCGAAGCTGAGAGGATAGTGATAGCTTACGAACCCGTCTGGGCCATAGGCACCGGGAAACCAGCTACCCCCGAAGGAGCGCAGGCAGTGATAGGCGGGGTCATAAGGCCCCTTCTGGCTGAACTCTTCGGGGAAGAAGTGGCCAGGAAGGTAAGGATCCAGTATGGGGGAAGCGTTGACCCCTCCAACATCGGTGGTTTCGTGGCCCAGCCCGATATAGACGGGGCCCTGGTGGGCGGGGCGAGCCTGAGACCCAGGGATTTCGTGGAGATCGTGAGGATAACTGCCAGCACGAAGGCCTGATTCAGAGGCTCTTCCGGAACACCTTCTGCGTTTTCACCTCCACAAAACCGAGCCTCTCGTAGAATTTGTGGGCTCGATGGCGGATGACATTTGCCCTGACGATCAGCGTGCGGCAGCCCTGAGCTCTGGCCCACCCCTCCGCTTTCTCCACCAGAGCAGCGCCGATCCCCTTTGAGCGGTGCCCTTCATCCACCACGAGGCCCCCGATCTCAGCCTCTTTATCGGCGATGAGGGTCGGGCAGTAATACACGTGGATCCACCCGACCGCTGAGCCGTCCTCACCTTCGGCCACGAAGACGGCCCCGTGGCCGTGCTCCAGGATCTCTTCAAGGCGCCTGGCTATTTCCTCCGGGGAGGAAGGATAACCCAGCTGCCCGGCCAGTTCCGCCAGGGCAAGTGCATCCTCAGGGCGCGCTTCCCTCAGAGTTGCCAAGGGATTCACCCTGCGCTATAATAAAGATAGCTTCGGGGCGTAGCGCAGCCTGGTTAGCGCGCAGCGTTCGGGACGCTGAGGTCGGAGGTTCAAATCCTCTCGCCCCGACCAGAACCGAAAGGCCCCCTGAAAAGGGGGTTTTTTAATTGTAGCACGGGATGAGGAGGCGCTGTCCGGCGTAAATAAGGTTCAGGTTGAAGATCCCGTTGAGACGGGCGATCTCCCACACACTCACCCCATACATCCTGGCGATGCTCAGGAGAGTTTCCCCGTAGCGGACGTAGTGGACGGTAACGCAGGGCGGCTGAGGTGGGTAATAGCACCCGGGGTAAATCACCAGGACCTGCCCTGCATAGATGAAGTTAGGATTCGGGATACCGTTCCAGCGAGCTATGGCCCATGGGCTTGTGCAATACCTCCAGGCTATAGAGGTAAGGGTATCTCCCCAGCGCACTCTGTAATAGATGGGAGCGGAAGCGGGCTTGGAGGCATAAAGAGGGGAAGCCAGAACCACGCTGAGGGCGGCGATTAAAAAGAGGGAAAGCAAAAATTTTCTCATGGGTTAACCCCCTTTCATTTTGATCCAGCGCCCCCGGGGGGACTCGAACCCCCAGCCAGCGGATCCGAAGTCCGCTGCTCTGTCCAATTGAGCTACAGGGGCCTCTAAAATTTTACACCCTTGGCTGCGAAAAGTCAATAAGCGCGGGGTTGTACGAAAAATCAGGAAACGGGTAAGCGGGGGAGGTGTCTTTCATCTGCAAAGCCGGCACGGCCCCCGACTGCAGAAGGGGTGAGGCGAGAACGACGCATGGCTTTTCCCTAACCCCAATTTTTCGAACAACCCCAGGGGGCACGAGAGGAGCCAGGGAACGTCCTCCGCTGCGCCTGCATTGACAGGGGGCGGAGGGGCCGGTATAATTTCCACTGGCGACGAAAGCCAGCGGGATGCTTCGCAGGACCCTCCCTTTCCGGGCAGAAGTAACCCTGCATTCATATTGCCGCGAGGTAATGGCCATGGGAAAAAGGCTTTACATTAATGGGAACAAGGTTGATATAAAGCGCATAGGGGTTTTCACGAGCGGGGGCGATGCTCCCGGGATGAACGCGTGCATAAGGGCAGTTGTGCGGACAGCGCTCTATCACGGCGTTGAGGTCTACGGCATAATGCGGGGCTACGAAGGGATGATGGAAGGCGAATTCATCCCGATGGACAGGAGATCGGTTTCCAACATAATTCAGACCGGGGGCACAATCCTCAAGACCTCCCGGAGCAAAGAATTCTACGAAGAATCCGGCAGGAGAAAGGCCATACAGAAGCTCCAGGAGGCCGGAATTGAAGGCCTGATCGCAATAGGAGGCGATGGGACTTTCAGGGGCGCTCATCAGCTCTACCTCGAATCGGGCATACCGGTAATAGGGGTCCCGGCCACCATAGACAACGATGTTTACGGCACCGATTACACCATTGGGTTTGATACAGCCGTTAACACTGCCCTGGATGCGATTGACCGGATAAGGGACACGGCTATAGCCCATGGACGCATATTCTGGGTTGAAGTAATGGGCAGGCTCGCTGGATTCATCGCCGTGGACGTCGGCCTTGCAGGCGGCGCGGAGGCTATCCTCATCCCCGAAGTGCCTACGGATATAAAAGAGCTCTCAGAGCAATTGCTCAAGTGGCACAAAATGGGCAAAACAAGTTGCATTATGGTCGTGGCAGAGGGTGAAAATGCCGGCGGGGCGTTCCAGCTCGCTCAAACTGTCATGGAGATCACCGGCCTTGAATCCAGGGTGACGGTGTTAGGGCACATCCAGCGCGGTGGCAAGCCGACGGCCAGGGACAGGGTTCTGGCAAGCAAGCTCGGTGCCGCGGCTGTTGAGGCCCTGCTTGCCGGGGAAACCGACAAGATGGTCGGGGAAGTAAACGGCCAGATCGTTCTCACACCCCTTGAAGAAGCCTATACAAAGCGCAAGCCCATTGACTTCACCTTGTTCAGGCTCGCTGAAATACTCGCCACATAGATCGCCCAATCCGCCTCAGTTGGCTCCGAGCCATCAGGATTTTTTGCCCTTTTCATCACGAAAGGGTAAAATTAAAGCAAAAGCCTGCCCAGAGGGAGTGATAATGCCAAAGCTAACTTTTGTGAAAGTGCTGGCAATTTTTTCACTCATCCCGGCGGTCTGGGCTTTCATTTTACCCTCACCCCATCCCTTTTCCCCACCTCCTCCCCCC
>DAOUCW010000123.1:0-3752 GCA_034431695.1 Anaerolineae bacterium
CCGAGAGGATGAAGGGGTCATTTTCGGGGTCACCGTCGTTGAGTATTTGATAGAGCTCCGATGCAGTGATGACCGGAGCCTTGCCCGAGGTCAGGTACTTCTCGACAGCCTTGCGGACTACCTCGAACTCTCCTGTGGGCTTCTGGGCGAAAGCAAGGCTCACCATTACCAGCAGCGATAGCACCAGGAGCACATTGAGCAATAACAATTTCCGCCGCATTTTTACCCCTCCTTACTTTAATTTTTTGGAATTTAGCGAATCCGGGTCTTCACGAACCCGGCTTTTCTCCTTTAGGGTGGCACGTCACACAATTCGTTATGTCTTTGATGCCTTTGGATTCGTGTTCTTGGGTGATTTTCTCTTGCCTATGGCAGGTGAAGCAATTGTAAGTGGTGGTGTCGCCGCTGGGGTGGCACAGGGTGCAGTTGCCGCTGGCCCCATCGTGGTCCTGGGGGAAGGGGTGCATCTCGGCGGAGAGCCTGGCCGGCTTCCAGCCTTCGGGGGTGTGGCACTGCTGGCATTCGTCGCTGCCGAAGGTGTGGGGGCGGGTATGGCAGTCGCTGCACACGTATTTCAGCCCCCGGAAGTTCGGCCACTTGTGGCACTGGAAGCAACCCACCTCAGCGTGTTTACCCACCAGCTTTACCGGGTGCACGGCGAGTTCGACCTCTTTCCAGGTCTCGGTGGAAGTGTGGCAGGTGTTGCAGTTGAGGGCCTGGGCCACCTCATGCGGACCGATGTGGCAGGCATTGCAGTCTTCGAGCTGGATGTCCAGATTACGCTCCCGGTGGCAATCCAGGCACACGCTCATCGAGCAGATGACTCCACCGGTGACGGGGTCGAAGCCGTGGCCCACGCCACCGTGGCAATCGCTGCAGAAGACATCGCAGGCGCCCGCCTTGGTGAGTTCGATGATCTTGCCGTGAGGGGTGCGCAGGCGGTCTTCGGGGATGTAGTCAGGCAGGTCGCGGTGACAGAGCAGACACCTGACCAGGGCTTCAGAGCTGGGGTCGGGCACCATACCCCGGTGAGCAGTTTCGGCGTCCTCGGCGGTGCCGTTACCCTTGTGGCAGGTAACACAGCCCAGGCGCCCGTGAGGCGTGAGGAGAGAACCGGGGTCTATGAAGGCTGCTTCCGCCTTTTCGGGAAAGGTGGCGCTGGCGAGCAGCTTGTCTTTATTGAAGTGGCAGTTTTCACACCCCACCGAGATAGGCCGTGCGTATCCTATGGTGGGCAAGGTAGGGGTAGGTTCCAGTTTGGGAGCCAGAGCCTGGCCCACAGGCTCCAGCAGCAAGCCCACCACAATAGTCACTACAGCCAGACCGATGCCTATGAGGAGCACGCTCCATTTGGGCCAGCTGGACGGAATCATCACAAATCCCTCCTACAGGAACGCAGGTACTCCTGCAAAGATTATGATGTAACGCAGGAAGAGTCCGGCCATCACGATGCCAACGCCCGAGACCACGCCCCAGATAGGGCTGTGGCGCCCGGCACCGATGGCGTAAACGTGAATCATAAAGGGGAGGAACAGACCCGGTAGCACCACGAAGGCCCAGAAAACCACGCTCAGGGGGCCGCTCACCACCAGGCTGGCGGCGAAGGCCCCGGCCCCTCCCAGCTGGTAAGCGGATAAAAGGTAGAGGCCGATGAGGATGGCTTCCAGCCCTATCAGGATGAGGTGGATTATGGGCAGAGCGTGGTAGCGCTGAACTATCTCCGGGATGGCGATGGTGCCCACCAGGTCCAGGACCAGACCCATCCCCGTGGATATGGCCGAAACCAGGAACAGCACCGGCAATATCGGGATGGAGGTCCCGGCAAAGATGGGGGCGCTCCAGAAGGGGATGGCCGGCCCCACCGCGCTGATGAGCACTCCCGTGTAAACGGCGGTGCCCACCGCGAAGATGGCTCCCACGATGGTAAGGGGTTTCTTCACCGTCCGCCATTCCGCCTTGAACCAGGGGAGTTTCTTCCTGACCCAGGCATCCCAGGAGGGCATCTGACTCAGAAGCTCCACGAGGCCGTAGATGATGCCCAGGGGAATGAAGATGCTCAAGATCCAGATGCCCCAGGTCATCACCGATGTGGGGTGGATGAACATCCACAGGATCCTCCAGGGCTGGGTCTTGCCGGCTCCCAGGTCGAAGATGAGCAGCAGGGCGCCCAACCCCACAACGACGCCGGAGACCCCTGCGCCCACCAGGGTTCCGGGGCAGAATTCATACCTGTAGCGGATTCCTGTCCACTCTACCATGCAGGTTATCAGGAAAGCGCCGGCGCCCAATCCTCCGAGAAAGAGGTAAATGGCAATAAGCCATCCCCAGGCCGTCTGCCCCATCTTTCACCTCACTTGATAGGAATGTAGTAAAGAATATTGGGCTCGGTGCCGAATTCGGGGTGAAGTGGCACGGCTTCGCCCGAAGCGATGAGCCTGGCGACCTCGCTTTCGGGGTCATCCTTGCGCCCGAAGAGGCGGGCTCCAAAGATACAGGCGTGCACGCAGGCCGGTTCTCCACCACCCAGCACGTAATCCAGGCAGAGCCAGCACTTCTGAGCGGTGCCGGTCTTTTCGTTTAAGATGCGCGCCTGGTAAGGGCACGCCACCAAGCAGTATTTGCATCCGGTGCAGCGCAGTTCGTTAATGAGCACGACCCCTTCTTCGGTGGTGTAAGTGGCGTTGACCGGGCAAACGGTGGCGCAGGGTTGGTTCACACAGTGCTGACACTGCACAGGGAGGAACCACTTCCTGCCGTTGGTTTCTTTGGGGTAGATTTTGATGAAGCTCTGCCCTTCGGGAAGGTTATTGCGGATACGGCACGCATCCACACAGGCTCCGCATCCCACACATTTGTTGAGGTCAATGATGAGAGCATATTTGGCAGCGATTTTTTTCTGGAAAAATTGCTGCCTCTCTCGGGAAAGCACAAGCTTGGGAGCGATTACAGCTATCAGGCTTGTCGCCAAGGCCCCTTTGAGGAAGTCACGCCTTGAAATGCCCTTGTCGGCCATAATAGCATCTCCTGTGATATTCTAAATCTGAGTATCCAAGAACATGGCAATTCATATTATAATATAGAACCTCAGGATTGTCAAGGTGCCGCGTTGGGGCTGTTCGAAAAATTGGGGTTTGCGGATTCCGGGGGTGGGAAATAACATATGGCTAACCCAGGCCCTGAGGGAGGGAAAGCCATGCGTAGGTCTCGCCTCACCCTCTCCGCCCTATACTCCCTGGTCCAAATTTACCTCTTGGCCGCGGTCACGGGGACGCCCAAAAATCTACTCCGATGTCTTGATTCTGACCCTCTGGTTGTATCAGGTCCTGTGGAGGATTTCCTACCGGGAAACCTTGGAGATAGCCCGACGGGAAGGATTTCCCACACCGGCCCTTGGAACCTATCACTACCGGGTGAGGCGTTTAAGACCCTCCTCATGCGGGTAGGACAAGTTTTGAGGCAAATGGATCCGGAATCCTGGGAGGTCCTTCTGGTTGATGGGACCGATATGCCCTTGCATGGTGCCGTGGGAGGACATTGCGTGAGGTGCAAGCGCATGTGAGATTGGTCCTTCTGGCACTGGCTGACCGCAAAGGGCGGGGGATTTTGCTGGGAGCCGCCGTAGGACCCCCCTATGCTTCGGAGATCGGCCTTAAGGCCCTTCCCCCCTGTCCGGTGGTGGGGGATCGGGGGTATGATGCAGTGGATGTGCTGGAGCGTATTCAGCAGTTGGGAGCCGTGCCGGCTTTGCAGAT
>DAOUCW010000124.1:0-3647 GCA_034431695.1 Anaerolineae bacterium
CCACCTTGAAATGGGTGTCCCCGAGCCCGGCCAGCTGGGGGAGGTGGGTGACGCAGAGGACCTGGTGGTGCTCCGAGAGGCGCCACATCTTTTCCCCCACCACGGCCCCCATCCTTCCCCCTATGCCGGCGTCAATCTCATCAAAAATGAGGGTGGGGGTGTCATCGGCCGCGGAGAGGACGGTCTTGAGGGCCAGCATGAGGCGGGAGGTCTCCCCTCCCGAAGCCACCTTTGCCAGCGGCTTCAGGGGCTCACCGGGGTTCGTGGAAACCAGGAACTCCACCCTGTCAATCCCGGTGGAATCAAAAGCATAACGCTTGTCGCCCACCCAGACCCCGTCCGGGTCTTCCTTCCAGGTTATGCTCACTTCAAACCGGGCTTTGGCCATGCCCAGCTCTGCCAGGTGCTTCTCAACCCCCTCCGCGAGGGAAATTCCTGCTTCCCTCCGCCTCTGAGAGAGTTCGTAAGCCAGCTCGCCTATCTCGTGGAGCAGCTTCTCCTCCTCCTTTGACAGCTCCTCAATCCTCTCCTGGTTTGTGGAAATTTCCTCCAGTTCTCTGGAGGCTTCCTCCGCATACTTCAGGATTTCCTCAATGGTATCGCCGTATTTGCGCTTGAGGGAGTTTATCAACTGGAGGCGTTCCTCCACCTGCTGCAGCCTTTCGGGGCTGAATTCAATCCTGTCGCGGTAGTCCCTGACCTGGTGGGCTACCTCTTCGGTCCAGGCGATGGCTTCCTCAAGGGCCTTGCAGAGCTTTTCCATCTCCGGTTCTATCTTGCTTAGCCCCTGGAGAGCACTGAGCGCCCTGGCCATGAGGTCCAGTGCCGAGCTTTCGCCCTCGGCTCCTTCGTAGAGCGCACTGTAAGCCTCGTCGGCGAGGGACTGGAGCTTCTCGGCGTTGAGGAGGCGACGCCTTTCCTGAGCCAGTTCCTCATCTTCACCGGGCCTCAGGTTGGCCGATTTTATCTCCCGGACCTGATACTCAAGCTGGTCAATGCGCCTGGCTATCTCCCTCTCATCGCGTTTCAGTTTCTCCAGGAGGGCTCTCACTTCCCTCAGCCGCCTGACCTTCTCGGCAACCTGGTTCCTGAGCTCCTCCAGCCCTCCGTATCGGTCAAGGAAGTCCCTCTGCCGCGCCGGACTGAGGAGGGCCAGATGTTCGCTCTGACCGTGGATGTCAATGAGATACTGGGTTATCTGGGAGAGAACTCCCGCGGGGATTGCTCTGCCGTTCACCCGGCATATGCTCCGGCCTTCCTTTATTTCCCTGGAAATGATGAGGACGTTGTCTTCGGTTGTTATGCCGTATTCCTCAAGGATGGGCTTTATGAGGGAAGCATGGGCTTCATCCAGGATGAAAACGCCTTCTATGTAGGCGCCCTCCGTTCCAGACCTTATGACGTCGCTTGTGGCGCGGCCTCCGAGGAGAGTGCTTATGGCGTCAATGATGATGGACTTGCCTGCGCCTGTTTCCCCGGTGAAGACGTTGAAGCCGGCTCGCAAGCGGAGGCGCAGCTCGTCAATTATCGCAAAGTTCCTGATGGTTATCTCGCTGAGCATACCTGCCCCGCTTTATATATTTTACAGCCCGCGGGAGCCTTTGACAAACGTTTGAAGCTACTGCCACCGGGGTCACCGATTGGAAATCGTCCTTTGCCGACCGGGGGCCAGAGGCCTAAAGCGGACGGCTTCAGTCGGCACAAAAGCGGGCCTTGTGTCCGAACCTCATTCTGGAATGAGCCCTTCCTCCAGCTTCCGGAGGAACTCCTTATCCTCCTCCGTGAGGCGAGCTTTCCTGAGGAGATCGGGACGGCGCTGCCAGGTGATGAGCAGGGATTGCTGTCTCCGCCAGCGGGCAATGGCCGCGTGGTTCCCCGAAAGCAGGACCTCGGGAACTTTGTAGCCCCGGAAGTCGGCCGGGCGAGTGTAGTGGGGATACTCCAGGAGGCCCTGGGAGTAGGAATCCTCAAAAGCCGCTGCGGGGTCCCCCAGCACCCCTGGTATCAGCCTGGTGACCGCATCTACGATCACCATGGCTGGGATTTCTCCTCCGGTTAGGATGTAATCCCCGATGGATATTTCGTCGTTGGCAAGGTATAGCCTCACCCTTTCGTCAACCCCTTCGTAATGGCCGCAGATGAGGACGATGCGGTGGTGGCGAGAGAGTTCCCAAGCCACTTCCTGGGTGAAGAGGCGCCCCTTCGGGCTAAGCAGGATGACCGGGACGGTGGGTTTCTGGCCTTCCTCCAGGCCCGGGATGCTCTCCACGGCCCGGAAGATTGGTTCTGGCTTCATAACCATCCCTCCGCCCCCGCCATAGGGGTAATCATCGGTGACCTTGTGCTTGCCGGTAGCATAGTCCCTTATATTGTGGATGGCTATGGAAACCAGCCCTCTCTCCCGGGCCTTCTTTATTATGCTTTCCTCAAAGACCCCCCTGAACATTCCGGGGAAAAGGGTGAGGATATCAAAGTGGATGGCCATTTATCCAGGGACTGAAGGCACTACCGGCGGTTCTCCCTTGATTTTCTCCACGATCTCAAAGGCTTTCCGGACATTGTCCTCGGGCCCTTCCACGAGGAGGACCACTGCCCCCTGGGATTCCCCGATTCCGCCGGCGGCTATCATGGTAGCTTCTACACCGGCCAGGATTTTGAGGGCCTCTATCTCCGTTACAACCTCGGCCCCGTGGACGACCATCAGGCCGACTTTGTCGCCCATGGAGTATTTGACGCGGTAGATCCCGCATTTCTTCGCCGCTTCCGGGACCGAGGGAACGAGTTTTTCCAGGCCGACCGGAACGATGAGGTGGGCACCCCTGGCCATCAGCGTCCCCAAAGCCATGCCTATGGTGCCTCCCAGGTCATTGGCCATAAGGATGCCCACGTGGCCCTGCGGGTCAATGGCGTTGGCACCCTTTATGAACACATCGTCGGCCCCGAAGGAGCGGATGGCTACTTTGGCTTCTGTATCAACCAATTCACCCTTGTGGAAGATGAAAGGGGCCTGGCGTATCTCGGCTGGAGTGGTTGAGAGTTTGCCGTGGCCAATGTATCCTGCCGCATAGGTGAACTTATCCACAGGCTTGCCCAGGAGCTCTTCGGCGATGTAGGCGGTGGTTGTGCCGTTGGCCACGATCACCCACCCTTCTTTGAAGGCTTTCTTCACCTGGGGGAGCTGAACCACTGCCCTGGCGATCAACCTTTTGGACTCCGGCGGATTGAGAACCAGCAGGCCGGTGACGTTTTCCATGGCGCCTCCCTCCGGCGAATTTCTGAAGGTATCTTAAATTAAAAAACCGGCGTTGTCAAAAGGGGGTGGAAATTGCCTCCCCCTTTTCAGGGGAAAGGCGCACCGCTTCAATTTGACAAGCCCGGGGGAGGAGTGTATAATTTCTTAACAAACCGCCCCAAGGTGGGCGGAATCCTCTAAGGAGGGGGTAACATGAGTAAGCGGATCTTTGCGGTGCTGACCTTGCTCACCATCGTAGCGGGGCTCGTGGCCTGCAAGACTCCAGCTCCTACACCCACTCCAGTTCCGCCAACGCCAACGCCAGCTCCGGCAACGCCCACTCCAGCTCCGGCAACACCCACCCCGGCTCCCGCGACGCCAACGCCGGCCCCGGCAGCAGAGCTTAAGGTAGCAA
>DAOUCW010000125.1:0-27785 GCA_034431695.1 Anaerolineae bacterium
GCCTTTGAGAGCGAGGATTACTCATCCCGCCGCGAGGCCCTGGAAGCCGAATTCAATGCCCGCCGTCAGGAGCTATTCAATGCCCTCAGCCGCAGGGCGAGGGAACAGGGTTTCCTGCTCCAGTCTTCCCCCGCCGGCATCTTCATAATCCCCACCAGGGACGGGCAACCCCTGAGCCAGGAAGCCTTTGAAAGCCTCCCGGAAGAGGAGAAGGCCGAGATCATCCAGAGGAGGAGTGCTGTTGAGGCCGAGCTGAGGGAGGCTTTCCGGGAAGTCCGGCGCATGGAAAGGGAGTTCCAGAACCGCCTGAAAGAACTGGATAAAACCGTGGTGGAGAATGTGATCAGCCGCCACCTTGAGGAATTGCTTGAAGATTACAGGGAATATCCGGGTGTGAAGGAGTATCTGGAAGAAGTCCGCAATGACATCCACGAAAACATTGAGCAATTCCGCCAGCCGGAGGAGAAGATCCCGCCTGAGGTGAGGGAAAGGCTCTGGCGTCGCTACGAGGTCAACGTGCTGGTGGACAACAGCGAACTGAAGGGCGCCCCGGTGGTCATGGAACTCAACCCGACTTATACCAACCTCATAGGGCGAATTGAGAAGGAGGCAGTCTTCGGGGCTTTGATAACCGATTTCACCCTCATCAAGGCGGGCGCTCTGCACAGGGCCAACGGCGGCTATCTGGTGATCCAGGCCGAGGACCTCCTCCGCAACCCCTTCGCCTGGGAGGGCCTCAAGCTCGCCCTCGCCAACGGTAAAATCATAATTGAGGAAGTGGGGGAGAAGTTCGGCTTCATGACCACCCGAGGCCTCCAGCCCGAGCCCATCCCCCTTGATGTTAAAGTCATCCTCATCGGCACCCCCTACCTCTACTACCTGCTCTACAACCTGGACGAGCAATTCAAGGAACTCTTCAAAGTTAAGGCCGATTTTGATACGCAGATGGACCGCAATGATGAGAACATCCGGGCTTACTGCTCCTTCATCTGCGGGGTTGTGCGCCGGGAGAACCTCCTCCCCTTTGATGCTTCAGGCATGGCCAAGATCGTGGAGTTCGGCTCGAGGCTGGCCGGGGACCAGGATAAGCTTTCCACCCGCTTCGCCGAAATAGCCGACATAATCCGCGAGGCCCACTTCTGGGCCGAGAAGGAAGGCTCTTCCCACGTCCAGGCCGAGCATGTCCGGAAAGCCATTGACGAAAGGGTTTACCGCTCCAACCTCATCCAGAAGAGGATCCAGGAGATGATAGAGAAAGGCCTGATCCTCATTGACACCGAAGGGGAAAAGGTGGGGCAGGTGAACGGCCTTTCCGTGGTGAACCTGGGGGATTTCGCCTTCGGAAGGCCCACCCGTATAACCGCTTCCATCGGGGTCGGGAAAGAGGGAATTGTGGACATTGAAAGGGAGACCAAGCTGGGAGGGCCCATCCACACCAAAGGAGTCCTCATCCTGACCGGTTACCTCCTGAACAAGTATGCCCAGGATAAGCCTCTGACCCTGGCGGCAAGGCTCGTCTTTGAGCAGAGCTACGAGGGGGTTGAAGGGGACAGCGCTTCTGCCGCCGAAGTTTTCGCCCTTCTTTCGGCCCTTTCTGGCCTCCCCATCAAGCAGGGGATAGCCGTCACCGGTTCCCTCAATCAGAAAGGCCAGATCCAGGCCATAGGCGGGGTCAATGAGAAGATTGAGGGCTTCTTTGAGGTGTGCAAGGCTAAAGGCCTCAACGGTCAGCAGGGGGTCATAATACCCAGGGCCAACGTCCGCAACCTGATGCTCAAAGAGGAAGTTGTGGAAGCGGTCAGGGAGGGCAAGTTCCACATCTGGGCCATTGAGACGGTGGACGAAGGCATTGAGATCCTCACCGGAGTTAAGGCCGGGGAGAGGCGGGAGGACGGCACCTTTGAGGAGAACACGGTGAACTACCTGGTGGACAGGAAGCTCAGAGAGCTTTCGGAGAGCCTTGAAAAGGAGGAAGAGAAATGAAGCGAGCTCTGACTATCGCCGGTTCTGACTCCGGAGGAGGAGCTGGAATTCAGGCCGACCTCAAGACCTTCTCCGCCCTCGGGGTTTACGGGATGAGCGTGCTGACGGCTCTCACCGCCCAGAACACCCTTGGGGTTCAGGCGGTCTTCGAGCTCCCCCCGTCCTTCGTAGCCCAGCAGATAGACTCGGTGGTGACGGACATCGGGGTTGATGCGGTTAAAACGGGCATGCTGGCTAATTCCGAAATAATCCACGTTGTGGCTGAGAAGATCAAAGAATACCGTCTGCCCAACCTTGTTGTGGATCCGGTGATGAGGGCCAAGAGCGGCGATCCCCTGCTCAGGCCGGAAGCTCAGGAAACCCTGATCAGGGAACTTTTGCCCCTCGCTAAGGTGGTTACCCCCAACCTTCCCGAGGCCGAAGCGCTGGTGGGTTTCCCCGTGAAGACCCTGGAGGACATGCGCCGCGCTGCCGTGGCCATCCGTGAGATGGGGCCTGAATGGGTGGTTGTAAAGGGCGGACATCTGGAAGGCGACGTGAGCGTTGATATCCTCTACAACGGCAGGGACTGGTGGGAGTTCACTGCCCCCCACATCAACACCCGCAACACCCACGGGACCGGCTGCACTTTCGCCTCGGCCATTGCGGCCTGGCTCGCCCGCGGAGCCGATGTCCCCGAGGCTGTCAGGCTGGCCAAGGAGTATCTGACCGAGGCCCTCAAAGCCGGGGCTAAACTGAACATAGGCAGGGGCCACGGCCCCGTCCACCACTTCGTCATCCTCTACCGGAAAATGGGCTGGGAGGAATAAATCACCTCGCCCAGCGAGGGCTGAAGCTGTTGCCGTCGCCGGTGAGCTGGAAGAATTGCTTTTTCTCCACATCCACCAGGTAAAGATTGCCCTGGTAGCTCACCACAAACTGGGGACCATACGGCGACCAGGCCACCTGGGCGGGATCGTGGAGGCCTGGCTCCAGAGGCGGAGGGAAAACGATCATGCGGTTTGAGCCATCGCGGTCGGCCAGGTAGAGCTTGTAGAGGGAAGATCTGGAATAGAGGGGTTCGTTGGCCTGACCGTAGAGGATGAAATCACCACCGGGATACTGGGGTGACCAGTGAGGGTGGGACCACATCCCGGTGTTCTCGGCCCAGCGCAGTTTTATTTTCCCATCCGTGCTCAATACCCACACTTCAAACAGGGGGCTATCCTGCGGCTGTTCCCCGCCGACCGGAGGGCCATGGATCACGGTGGCTATGAATTCGCCATCGGGGGAAGGAGACAGAGGCGGCACCCACACCCATTCACTGTAAGTGTAATATGGAGCGAATGAGAGGAGAGTGGTCATCGCTCCCGTTTCACCGTCCAAAACGCCAACACTTTCCGCCGTAGCCCAGGCGAACATGTTCCTGCCCGGCAGCCACCGGAAATTCATCCCCCACCACCCGTAGGGGACATCCTGGAGGGCTGTGATCACAGGTGTGGATTTCAGGGATTCAAAGGGTTTCCAGGTAGCAATCCAGAGATCGTTGTGAGCTTTCCATCCCGGCGAACCGGAGGCCTTCTCCCCCGTTGAGTAGGCGAATCGGTAAACTCCTTCCTCGCCGGTCCCCGGCTCCCACTCGGCATAGAGTATCCCCTCCAGGCCGAGGGGAACCGGCTCCTCGCCAGCGATGGTGGCAGTCACAACCCAGAGAGAATTCAAGTTTTCGCTGCGCCTGGTGAAAAGGAGGTATTTGCCATCGGGAGAAAGCTCAAAGACCTTGCCATCCAGGTCCCCCCACGTGGTAATCGGGCGGCGGGAATTGCTGGAGAGTCTCATCAGCCAGGCATTACCACCGGAAAGGTAGGCTATGGTTCCACTTATGGGGACCGAGGAGAGGAACTTCTCCACTCCCACCACCACTATTTCATCCTGAGCTGGGGTTATCACCCTGGTGGAAACTATATCCCTGCCCTTTTCCACCCCATCTTCAATCGTCACCTTGTAGACTATTTCCTCCTCCCCGTTGATGCCGGGCTGCACCAGCTTCTTCTCACCCGGAGGTAGGGCTTCGCTCCTTATGGTCCGCGACTCAAAAGGTATCGGACGCCGTATGCTTTCCAGCCTGTATTCAACCCTCACAACCCTGATGTGGGTCCCGGGCGCGATCTCAACCCAGAGGTCCGGCTCAACCCTATCGTATGGTCCGAGCTTGACCCCCGCTTCTGCCAGGACCTCTCTTACCGTGGAGGCCCGCGTTGAAAAACTGTAGACCTTGCCATCCACCTCCAGAGTGATGGGGGTCTGGGCAGGGGAGGAGCAGGCCCACGCCACAATGATAAGCCCTATCGCCAGGATAGCCTTTTTCCCCAATTTCCCTCTCCTCACATTTCTCCCCACCCTTATACCACACCTGGAAGCGCCTTTCAAAATAGATGCGGCACCCCGGCCCCTCGCGAACGGGCTCCAGGGTATGGACATTTTGAAGCAAATGTGGTAAAATTTAATTGGTCTCAACGGAGAGGGGAAGGCCAAAGCAGGCCTTTCCCTCTCTTTTCTTCAGGAGGTGGGCTATGAAGGGGAAAGCTGTTGTGGGCCAATCAGGGGGACCTACCGCCGTCATCAACAGCACTCTTGTGGGCATCATCCACGAAGCTCTCAGGCACTCCGAGATAGAAGCCATCTACGGAGCTATCAACGGCGTAAAAGGGGTGCTTGAGGAGGAGTTCGTTGACCTGACTCAGGAATCGCCGGAGGTGCTGGAAAAGCTGCGCTATACCCCCGGTGCCGCTCTCGGAAGCATAAGGTATAAAGTGAAGGAGGGGGATTACGAGCGCATCCTCCAGGTCTTCAGAGCCCACAACATCCGCTACTTCTTCTACATCGGCGGGAACGACTCAATGGATACGGCCATGAAGCTCCACAACCTGGCTGAAGAGTCGGGTTACGAACTCAGGGTGATAGGCGTCCCCAAGACCATTGACAACGATCTCGCTCATACCGACCACTGCCCGGGCTACGGGAGTGCAGCCCGCTTCGTGGCCATGGCCGTGAGGGATTCGGGCTGGGATACGAGAGCGATGAGGGTGAACAGCCCGGTCAAAATCATTGAAGTGATGGGGAGAAACGCCGGGTGGCTCGTCGGGGCTGCGGCCCTGGCAAAAGAGAGGGAGGATGATCCGCCTCACCTGATTTACTTCCCGGAGCGACCCCTTTCAAAGGAGAAGTTGCTCAGGGATGTGGAAGAAGCCTACCGGCGTTACGGCTACGTGGTCATCGCTCTGAGCGAGGGGGTGACGAACGAGAAGGGAGAGCCGTTCGGGGGGGAATTCGCCCCCAAAGAGGTTGATGCCTTCGGGCATGTGCTCAAGGGCGGAGCCTCCGATGCCGCTTCCTCCCTCATCAAAGCCGAACTCGGCCTCAGCGTCCGGATAGACAAGCCCAATTACCTTTACCGCTCATTTGCCCTTGCCGTCTCCAGCGTGGACCGGGAGGAGGCCTACGAAGTGGGACGGGCAGCCGTCAGGGCTGCGCTGGCGGGGGAAACCGGTAAGATGGTCACCCTGATTCGCGAACCCGGCACCGTTTACCGCTCCACAACGGGCCTCGTTGAGCTGGAGAAAGTGGCCAACGTTGAGCGCTACCTCCCCTCTGATTTCATGAACGAAGAGGGCAACTTCGTAACCGAAGCCTTCGTTGAATACGCTCTCCCTCTCATCGGTGAACCCCTTGCTCCTTACGCCCGGCTCAAAGGGGTTAAAGTTCCGAAGATACTTTCCTGAAGGAGGGGGAAAGATGCCGCTTGTCACCAGCAAGGAACTCCTTCAAAGGGCCTTTGAAGAGCATTATGCCATCGGGGCCTTCAATGCCAACAACATGGAGCAGGTCCAGGCCATAGTGGAAGCAGCCCGGGAGGAACGTGCACCGGTTATCCTCCAGGTGAGCCAGGGTGCTATCCGCTATGCGGGCCTTGAGATGGCCGCTGGAATGGTCAAGATAATCGCCTCGCAGGTGGACATACCCGTCGTCCTGCACCTGGACCACGGCACAAGCTTTGAGCAGAACATCATGTGCCTGAGGGCCGGCTTCACCTCGCTCATGTTTGACGGGTCCAAGCTCCCCTTTGAAGAGAACGTCGCCATAACCCGCAAGATCTGCGAGGTAGCTCATGCCGTGGGGATTCCGGTGGAGGCCGAGCTGGGCCAGGTCCTCCAGGTTACGGACAATGTGACCCCGGAGGACGTGGAAAGAGCCATGACCGATCCCGATCAGGCTGCCGAGTTCATCCGCCTCACGGGGGCTGACTCCCTGGCTGTGGCCATAGGTTCAATCCACGCCATGAGGGAGCAGGAAGCCACCCTGGACATTGACAGGCTCAAGGCCATCCGCAAGAAAGTGAACATACCCCTGGTCCTCCATGGCTCCTCGGGGGTCAAGGATGAGAGCATCTTAGAGGCCATTGAGAACGGCATAAGCAAGATCAACGTGGCAACCTATCTCAACCAGGCTTTCGTGCGGGGCCTCAGGGAGGGCCTGGAGAAGATGCCCGATGAGGTTGATCCCCGCAAGTTCCTGGCCATAAGCCGGGAGTATGTGAAAGAGGCAGTCCGGGAGAAGATAAGACTTTTCGGAAGCTCCGGCCGGATAGATTCAACGGGTGGGTTTGTGAGCCCGAGGCGCGTTTTCGGTGCGGTGAAGCTCGGCGGGGCGGAGGAGTGAAGCCTTCAACTGCGGCTGAGGAGGAAGGCAAAAGCGTCTTCCAGGCGGGGACGCACCGGTTTTATCTCCTCAACCGGCACGCCTTCCTCCTCCAGCAATCTTCTGATCTCGGGGATCCGTTCCCGCGCCCTGTCAACGAACACGTGGAGAATGTCTCCATAAACATGGAGCCCGTTGACCTTCTCCAGCTTTTTCAGTATTTCCCTCGCCTTCCGTATATCGGATGAGAGTATTTCCAGCACTTCACCCGGCACCATTCCTTTTATTTCCGATGGCTCTGAGCAAACCAGCAGCCTTCCCTGATGCATGAAGCCAACCCTGGAACAGCGTTCGGCCTCGTCCATGTAGCAGGTGCTTATAACTATAGTGGCCTTCTGGAGGTGGAGTTCCGTCAGGAGCTCCCAGAATTCCCGGCGTGAAACGGGGTCAACCCCGGTGGTGGGTTCGTCAAGGAGCAGTATCTGGGGGTTGTGGATGAGGGCGCAGGCCAGCGCCAGCTTCTTCTGCATCCCTCCCGAAAGCTGGGAAGCCCTGCGGTTCCTGAAATTCTCGAGCCTGGCGAAATGGAGGAGCCTCCTTATCCTTTCCTCCCTCACCTTCTGGGGAACCCCGAAGAGGTCGGCAAAGAAATTGAGATTCTCCATCACCGTGAGATCGCCGTAGAGGGCGAAGTGCTGGGGCATGTAGCCCACGATCCTCTTGACCTCCTCGGCCTGGGTTACCGCGTTGTAACCGCCGACGATGGCTGTCCCGGAGGAGGGCGCCATTACAGAGGCCAGGACCCTCAGGGTTGTGGTCTTGCCTGCGCCGTCTGGCCCGACGAGGCCGAAGATTTCACCCTTATAGACCACCAGGTTCAGCCCTTCCACAGCCTTTATCCGGCCGAACTTTTTCGTCAGGTCCCTGGCTTCTATTACCGGTTCCATCACTCCAGCCTCTTGCGTATCCTCAGGGTTGCCCCTATGAAAATGGAGATGCCGAGGAGGGTAAGGGGTATTATGTGCTCCACGAGGGCGCTCAGGCCCACACCTTTCAGGATTATGCCCCGGACTATGCTCATGTAATAGCGGAGGGGAACGATGTAGCTTATTATCTGGAGGGCTCTGGGCATGGCCTCAAGGGGGAAGATGAAGCCCGACAGGAAAATTGAGGGCAGCATGATGAAGAAGGCCAGGAACATGGCTTCCCGCTGGGTCTGGGCCACCGAGGAGATGAAGAGGCCTATCCCGAGGGTGGTGAATAAGAAGATGAAGGAGAGGGCCAGCAGCAGGAAGATGCTCCCCCTTATGGGCACTTTAAACCAGAAATGGCCCACCAGAAGGACCTCCCCAAGCTCAAGGAAAGCGATGGCCACGTAAGGGGCGATCTTGCCGGCCAGCAACTCAAAAGGCTTTATCGGTGTAACCATCAGTTGCTCCACAGTCCCCTGCTCTTTCTCCCTGACTATGGCCAGGGCGGTGAGGATGGTGGTTATAAGCCCCATTATCAGGCCGATGAGTCCTGGTATCATGAAGTTTGAACTGCGCATTTCGGGATTATACCAGACCCTGGGTATAGCTTCCACGAGGGGGGAGCCCTTCAGGGCTACGAGCCTGAAGGAGAAAGCCTGGGCCACGCTCTGGGAAGCAGCGAAAGCCGTGTTGGCCACATTGGGATCGGAGCCATCTATGATGAAATAGATGGAAGCCTTCTCGCCTCTTGCGAGCGAGAGGGCATAGCCTGCAGGGATAATAATCCCAGCTCTGGCCCTGCCAGTCTCTATCAGGCGGGTTAGCTCCTCCTCCGAGCCCGCAAAATAGAGGAGGTTGAAATAGTTGGAGGCTCTGTAAGCATCAATCAACTCCCGGCTGGCCTTCGTGCGATCGAGGTCAAGCACGGCCGTCTTCAGTTGCTTGATATCGGTTGTGGCGGCGTAGCCCAGGAGGAACATCTGGATCAGGGGGATGAGGAACATAACGGCCAGTGTCCTCGGGTCGCGGCGTATGTGGAGAACTTCTTTGCGCATAATGGCAAGAAGTCTGCCCATGCCTCCCCCTCACTTCGCCAATTTTACACCCTTCTCAGGCAAACCCACAAGTTCGGCCTCTTCTGTTTCTGTGCCGGCCGAAGTTGCCTGCTCGGGGCCTCTGCCTCCAGCGAGCGGGGTTTTCGCCTCGGCGGAGGCCGATTTCCAATCGGCGCCCCTGGGCAAGCCTGAACTTCGGGGGCATCTCGCTTTTCAATCAGAGCAAGTTGCGGTATAATCTTTAAACGAAACGGAGAAGGGGAAGATGGGAGAGGCATTCCCGGCGGCAAGACCAGAAAAGAGAAGGTAAAGGGCCTGGTGCTGGCAGGCATCAGGCCTTTTTCCTTTTATTTTAGAGGAGGAGTTTGCCATGAATAAAGCAACCCTTCTCTTTCAGCTCCAGAGCGTTGAGACCGAAATAGCCGAGAAGGAGGCCCAAACGGCCGAACTGGAGAGGAAACTGCAATCCGATGAACTCATAAGGACTCATAGAGCGAAGCTGGAGAGCCTCAGGGCGCGCTGGGAAGAGAACAGGATAACCCTCAGAGACATAGAACTGAGCCTGAAAAGCCTGGAAGAGAAGCTCAGAGAAGCCAGGGAAAAGCTATACGGCGGGCAGGTCCGCAACCCCAAGGAACTCATGAGCCTGGAAAAGGAAGTCCAGGCTATGGAAGGAACCTACTCCCGGATGGAGGAGCGCTTCCTGGAACTGATGGAAGAAGTAGAAAGGGAGAAAGGTGAACTGAAGGAACTGGAGGAAAGGGTCAGGGAGCTGGAGGAAGCCTGGGGGAAAGAAAGGGAAATCCTCCTCCAGGAGAAGGCGAAGCTGGAGAAGACCCTTGAACGGCTCCGTCGGGAAAGGGAAGCCCTCCTCTCAACGATAGCCCCTGAAGACCTGCACATTTACGAACAGCTGCGCGCCCGCAAGGGGCCGAGAGTTGTGGTCCAGCTCAAGGGCCTCACGTGCCAGGGTTGCGGGATAACAATACCAACCGGGATCGCTCAGGAAGCCCGCGCGGGCGTCAGATTGGTCCTTTGTCCCCACTGTGGGCGCATCCTCTTCCCGGTGTAGAGGGTGATGCGCACCCCAAAAGCCCTCTTCGTCCGGTCCATGTTCTCCCGCATAGCCCCCTATTACGACCTGATGAACCGCCTCATCAGCCTTTCGCTGGATCAGAGATGGCGGCAGGAGATGGCGATGCAGGCCCCCGCATCGGGGCTGGTTCTGGACCTGGCCGCAGGCACCGGCGATTCCACCACAGCTCTGTTGAAGGCGAAGGAAAAAGTGAGGGCCATTGCCCTGGACTTCTGCGGGGAGATGCTGGAAAGGGCTCGTCCCAAGCTCGCAAACTTTGAAGGCAGAGCTGCCCTCGTTCAGGGAGACGCTCTGGAGCTGCCCTTCGCCTCCTCATCCTTTGAGGGAGCGATTTCGGCCTTCGCCATGAGGAATTTGAGCGACCTCAAAGCAGCCCTCAGGGAAATCCTCCGGGTCCTTAAGCCGGGGGGCATTTTCGTGTGCCTGGAAATTTTCTCCCCACCCGCTCCTTTCCGGCCCATCTTCAACCTCTATTTCGGCAGGCTTGTCCCCCTCCTGGGCGGACTCGTGGCCCACGACCCGGAGGCTTACCGCTACCTTCCCCAATCGGTTGCCCACTTCGTGACCCCGGCCGAGTTCGCGCACCTCATGGAAGAGGTCGGTTTCAATCGGGTGGAATTCCGGAGGCTTTTCCCCGGAGCTGCAGTGCTGCACCGCGGATTTAAGCCCTGAGGAGGCAAAATTGGACGATAAGCGCATTAAGTTGGGCCATCCCAGCTACGTCTGGAGAGAAGGGCAGGAAAGGAGGTTTAACCTCATCCTGCGTTACGCTCCGGTTTCGGGCAAGAGGGTGTTGGATGTGGGCTGTGGCATCGGCTTATACCTGCGGAAGTTTGAGGAATCAGGGGCATTGCCCTATGGCGTTGACATAGACGAGGAGAACATCGTCGCTGCATCGGAGGAACTGCGCAACCTCGCAGTAGCCTCGGCTGAATTCCTCCCCTTCCGGCAGGAGGCCTTTGATGTCGTCCTCCTCCACGAGGTCCTGGAGCACGTGGCGGACGACCGGATGGCTGTGGCCGAGGCGATAAGGGTGCTGCGGCGGGGTGGGAAAGCGGTGGTGTTCGTCCCGAACAGGCTTTACCCCTTTGAGACCCACGGCTTCTTCCTGGGCAGGAGGTATTTCTTCGGCAACATACCCCTGATAAACTACCTGCCCAACTTCCTCCGCCGCAGGCTCTGCCCTCACGTGAGGGCCTATACCTCCGCCGGCCTGAGGAAACTCTTTGAAGGCCACCCCGTGCGGTTCCTGGTCCACACCTGCATTTACCCCGGCTACGACAAGATCGCCCTGCGCAGGCCGAGGTTAGCCCGATGGCTCAGGCACATAACCTACGCTCTGGAAGGAAGTCCTCTGAGGATTTTCGGCCTCTCCCACTTTCTCGTGGTGGAAAAATTAAAAGGGCCGGAGACCTTTCCGGAGGCCCCCGGCCCGGGTCATCGGAGAAGCTAATGGCCCTTGCCCTGGATGAAGTCCTCCACCATCTGCCTGGCCACATCATCGGGATACTGGACGGGAGGAGACTTCATGAAGTAGGCTGATGGGCCGATCAGCGCGCCCTTGATCCCGCGGTCCAGGGCGATCTTGGCGCATCTCACGGCATCAATCACAACCCCTGCGGAGTTGGGGGAATCCCAGACCTCAAGCTTGAGTTCAATGTTTAGGGGCAGATCACCGAAAGTCCTCCCCTCTATCCTTATGTAGCACCACTTCCGGTCGGCGAGCCAGGGGACGTAGTCGCTCGGGGATATGTGGATGTTTTCGGGGGGAATTTCGTAATCAAGGAGGCTGGTCACGGCGCTGGTCTTGGAGATCTTCTTGGATTCGAGCCTTTCCCTTTCCAGCATGTTCAGGAAGTCGGTGTTGCCGCCGAAGTTGAGCTGGTAGGTCCGCTCGATCTTAACACCTCTATCCCTGAAGAGCTTGGTGAGGACCCTGTGGACTATGGTTGCGCCGACCTGGGATTTGACGTCATCTCCGATGAGAGGGAGGCCCCGCTCTTCAAAGCGCTTCCTCCAGTATTCCTCCCTGGCGATGAAGACCGGGATGCCGTTGACGAAAGCGCACCCCGCTTCCAGAACCTGTTCCACATACCACTTCGTGGCCATTTCGCTCCCGACCGGGAGGAAATTGACCACCACATCGGTCCCCGTATCTTTGAGGATTTTGACTATATCGGCGGTGGAACCGGGCGCTTTCCTTATGACCTGCTTGAGGTAATGGCCGAGCCCGTCGTGGGTCATGCCCCGGTAGACAGGGACTCCCAGGTAAGGCACATTGGCAAACTTGGCGGTGTTGTTGGGATAGGTGAATATGGCCTCGGAGAGGTCTTTGCCCACTTTGTTCGCATCAATGTCAAAGGCAGCGCTGAACTCTATGTCCCTTACGTGGTATCCTCCCAGGTTAACGTGCATCAGGCCTGGGACGAAGGCATCATCCGGGGCATCGCGGTAGTAGTAAACTCCCTGGACGAGGGCGGAAGCGCAGTTCCCAACCCCGATGATCGCCACTCTGACTTTCTTCTCAGCCATTTGCACCCTCCTGCAGTGGTTTTTTTAAGTTAAAGTGATTTTACCACAAGCGAGGGGAAAGGGCAAAGGGGGCAGAGGTCATTTGACTTCAACCCCTGTAAGCTGTAAAATCCCTCCGGAAGGAGGGAAAATGCGGAAGGCTTTCCTCTGGATTTCCATCATACTTCTCATAGCCATCTCCTATGGGGCCGGGTTCTTCACCCACAGGGTCCTCTTCAGCAGGAACGTTTCCCAGTTCGGCCTCCTCCTGGAGGCCGTTGAGATCCTGAAGAGGGACTTCTACAAGCCCTTGCCCGATGAGCGCCAGCTCAACTACGGCGCCATAAGGGGGGTGCTCAGCCAGCTCGGCGATCCTTACACCGTCTTTCTGGAGCCCCAGACCAGAAGCCTGGAGAAGGACGAATTAAAGGGGGAGTTCGGAGGGATCGGGGCCTGGATCCGCAAGACCGAGGACGGCCGCTTCATCCTGACGCCGATGGAAGGATACCCGGCCCAGAAGGCCGGGGTTAAGGACGGCGATGAACTCATCAGGGTGGAGGATACCGTCCTCACGCCCGAGACCCCTCTGGATCAGGTCCTCGCCATGGTGAGGGGACCTGTGGGCACCTACGTTAACATAACTGTGCGGAGGGATGGGGAGGAGCTCGCTTTCAGGATAAAGCGGGAGAAGATAGAGACGCCTTCGGTGGAGTGGAAGGTGATAAAGCCGGAGGTCGGCTACATCAGGATCGCCAAATTCACCGAGAAGACCCCTGGAGAGGTGGAGCAAGCCCTGAAGAAGCTCAGGGAGCAGAAAGTTTCGAGCCTGATCCTGGACCTGAGGGGCAATCCGGGAGGATTGCTCGCTTCCACCATTGAGGTGGGCGGATTCTTCCTCAAAGGCGGGACCATGCTCCACGAGCGATACAGGAATTCGCTCAAATCCTACGATGTGGCGAAGGCGCCGTTTCAGGTGGATTGGCCCATGGCTGTGCTGGTGGATTCGGGGACGGCCAGCGCGGCCGAGATCCTGGCAGGTGCCCTCCAGGAAGCCGGACGGGCCAGGCTCATCGGGGAGAAAACTTACGGCAAGGGTTCGGTCCAGTGGGTTTATGACCTGAGCGACGGCTCCTCCCTGCACGTTACGGTCGCTCAGTGGTTCACCCCGGGTTACCGCAAAGTGGAGGGGAATGGGCTTGAACCTGACATAAAAGTGGAGCCGAAGGAAGGGACTGATGCCTGGATAGAGGAAGCTCTCGCCTTTCTGGGCAAAGGAGGTGCCAGATGAAAGTTTTGAGGATTTTGGGTATAGCTTTGCTGTCTGCTCTGATCGTCGCCGTTTCTTTCCTGGCCGGGATGGGGATCGGCATGCGCTCCGCGGCCCCGGCCGAGAAAGTTGCGGGAGTCACCCCCACCCCTGCGGAGGAAAGGGGCAAGGTGGATTTTTCCGTGTTCTGGGAGGCGTGGGACATCCTGGAGCGAGAGTTCTACGGAGAAATCCCTTCGCCTGAGGAGAGGGAGTATGCGGCCATAAGGGGGCTGGTTTCATCCCTGGGCGATCCTTACACTGCCTTTCTCGATCCCAGGCAGGCTTCCCTGGCCCGGCAGGATATGACCGGAAGCTTTGAGGGGATCGGAGCCATAGTGGACATGAAGGAGGGGAGGCTTGTCATAGTGGAGGTGATAGAGGGGCAGCCTGCGGAGAAGGCCGGCCTGAAGAGCGGTGACATAATCCTGAAGGTGGACGATAAGCCCATTGAGAACATGAGCCTGCTGGAGGCAGTCCTCCTCATCCGCGGGCCCAGGGGCACTCCGGTCAAGCTCACCGTTTACCGGGAGGGCCTTGAAGAGCCCTTTGAGGTCACCATAATCCGCCAGAGGATTGAGATCCCCACTCTCTCCTACAGGATGCTGGATGAAGGGATCGCCTACATAAAGCTCAGGGAGTTCAACGAGATCGCTCCCCGGAAGCTCAGGGAAGCCCTCAAGGAGTTGATGCCCCAGAAACCGAAGGGGATAATCCTTGACCTGAGGGGCAATCCCGGCGGGCTGCTCTCGGCTGCGGTTGAGGTGGCGAGCCAGTTTGTGGACCAGAGCCCCATCCTCATTGAAAAGCTGAAGGACGGCGAACAGAAGCTGTTCAAAGCCATCCCGGGGGGTCTCGCCACGGATCCTTCGGTGCCCATGGTGGTTCTGGTGAACGGGGCCAGTGCCAGCGCTTCCGAGATCGTGGCCGGAGCGATAAGGGACCACGGCAGGGGGATCCTCATCGGGGAGAAAACGCTGGGGAAAGGATCGGTCCAGAACCCCTTTACCCTGAAGGACGGCTCTGAACTGAGGGTGACCGTTGCTCGCTGGTTCACCCCCTCCGGTCAGGCCATCCACGGCAAGGGCCTCACCCCGGATATAGAAGTCAGGGCAGGCGGGGAAGGCAAGGATGTTCAACTGGAGAAGGCGGTGGAATACCTCCTCTCATTGAGAAGGGAAGGGAAATGAAGGAACCTGTGAAAGTTGTGGCAAGTAATCCGAAAGCTTTCCACGATTATTTCATTGAAGACCGATACGAGGCCGGGATCGTCCTTACAGGCTCCGAGATAAAATCGGTCAGGGAAGGGCGGGTGAACCTGCGGGATAGTTTCGTCCTGATAAAGGATGGGGAAGCCTGGCTCATGAACGCCCACATTGCCCCTTACAAGCAGGCCGGCCGCGAGAACCACGATCCACGCCGGCCTCGGAAGCTCCTCCTTCACCGCTACCAGATAAACCGCCTCATGGGCAGGGTTCAGGAGAAGGGCTATACCATCGTCCCCCTGCAGATGTATATCAAGGGGAGGTGGGCCAAGGTGGAAATAGCCCTGGCCAGGGGCAAGAAACTCTACGACAAGCGCCGCGCCATAGCTGAGAGGGAGGCCGAAAGGCGGATCCGCCGCGCCCTGAGGGGGATGGTGGAGGACGAGTAAGCGAAAGCCGGCGCTCTGCGCGTGAGCTTCAATCCTCTTCGGAAAAGTCGGAGATGGAGACGAAGAAGCGAGGGGTTACTTCCGGAACGAGCTCCTGAATCCTCCCGGCTATCGCCTCAAATTCCTCAAGGCGGTATTCCTCTATCCTCCCTTCATCGCAGAGCCTGGCTATCTGGGGGTCGATGGGGATTTTAGCGAGGAGGGGGGCTTTCAGTTCGCGGGCGATTTCCTCACCCTTGCTCGGGCCGAAAAGCTCCCATCGGGTTCCGGTATCGGGGCAGATGGCGTAACTCATGTTCTCCACCACGCCGATTATCGGGACATGGAGGTGCTTTGCCATCTGCATTGCTTTCTTCACGATCACCCGGACCAGCTCCTGTGGGGAGGTGACTAAGATGACCCCGTTCAGGGGCAGGGCCTGCATCACGGTGAGCGATGCATCGGCGGTGCCGGGCGGCAGGTCCACGATCATGTAATCCAGTTCGCCCCAGAACACATCGCCCCAGAATTGCTGGATGGCCCTTGAAATGAGGGGGCCCCGCCATATCACCGCATCATCTTCCCTCAGGAGGAAAAGGCCTATGGACATGACCTTTATTCCGGTTGAACTGGTCGGAGGGATTATGCCCATCGGGGCGGGCATGGGCCTGTCTTTCACCCCCAGGATTTTGGGAATACTGGGTCCGGTGATGTCGGCATCCATTATGCCCACCCGGTAGTTTTGGCGGCGAAGGTGGGTGGCCAGGAGGGCAGCCACCAGGGATTTCCCAACCCCTCCCTTGCCGCTCATCACCGCTATCACTTTCCCGATGCTGTTGAACCGCCTGGCGACGCCTTCTTCCGGCTCCACCGAAGCAAGCAGTGCTTCCTTCTCCTCCGGGCTCATTTCGGTGAGGGCAACTTCCACCTCCCTAACCCCTTCCACCCGGCTGAGGGCCTCTTTAACTTCCTTCGCCAGGCTCTCTCGCAAGGGGCAGGCGAGGGTGGTGAGGGCGAGGGTGACTTTCACCTTCCCATCCTTCTCCTCAATTTCTTTAACCATGTTCAGGTCCACGATGCTGCGGTTCAGCTCCGGGTCGCGGACTTCTTTCAGGGCCTGCAGGAGCAGTTGTTTGTCCATTCCAGTCCTCCTCTCAGATTTTCGGGGCGATGTAGCCCAGGCGGCGCAGTTCCTCCTCGTCCTTGCGCCAGCGCCTCCTCACCTTAACCCAGAGTTCCAGGTAGATCTTCCGGCCGAAGAGGATTTCCAGCTCCCTCCGAGCAGCCTGGCCTATCTTCTTGAGCATGGCCCCGTCCTTGCCGATGACGATGCCTTTCTGGGAATCTTTTTCCACGAAGATCGTGGCACTTATGTAGGAGAGGTCCTCTGAACGATCCTTGAACTCGTCAATCACCACGGCGATGGAATGAGGGACCTCCTGGTGCAGGAAGTGGAGGGCTTTCTCCCGGATGATCTCGGCGGCGATGAAGCGCTCGTCAACATCGGCTATCTGATCTTCGGGGTAATAGCGGGGGCCCGGGGGAAGGTAAGAGATGATCATATCCCGCAGTTTGTCCAGGTTATCGCCGGTGTGGGCGGAAATTAAAATCCAGTCGTTGAATTCCCCCAGGGCGAGGTAGGCTTCCGTGTGGGGCTTGACTTTGTCCGGGGTGAGCAAATCCATTTTGTTCATCGCCAGGATGATGGGGCTCTTGCACCGCTCTTTCAGGGTCTGGGCGATCAGGCGGTCTTCATCATCGGGCATCTGGGAGACGTCCACCAGGAATATTACCACATCGGCATCCAGGATGGCGGATATGGCTGTTTTGACCATGTATTCGCCCAGTTTGTGGAGGGGGTTGTGGATCCCGGGGGTGTCCACGAATATGATCTGGGCATTGGGCAGGGTGAGGATGCCCCGGATTTTGTGGCGTGTGGTCTGGGGCTTGGGAGACACAATGGCCACTTTCTGCCCCAGGTAAGCATTCATCAGGGTTGATTTGCCCACGTTGGGCTTGCCTATTATTGAGACAAAACCTGAACGGTGTTCCATCTCAAGCCTCTATCCTGAACGGGTTGAAGTCGGTATCGTAATCGTAGTAGTCTTCCCTCTCCGCCCTCTTGAGGAAGTTCACGATCCTGTAGGTGACGGGGGTCATGATCGCCTCAACGCCGCACTTGAAGGCGTAGTTTGAGAGGATGACGCTTCCCAGCAGTCCCCAGGGAAGAGTTCCGGCGAAGGCGATGGTGCAGAAGAGGAGGGTGTCAACCCCTTCCCCAACCAGGGTGGAGCCGATAGTTCTGGTCCAGAGCCAACGGCCCCGGGTTAGTATCTTCATTTTGGCCAGGGTGTAGGAGTTGGAGAATTCACCGGCCCAGTAAGCTATGAGGCTTGCCAGGACGATGCGGGGGGTCATCCCCAGGATCTTTTCGTAAGCTTCCTGGTATTCCCAGCCTGGAGCGGGTGGCAGGGCGCCCACCACGCTGAGGGTGATGGCCATGAGGGCCGTGCAGAAAAAGCCCATCCATATCACCCGCCTGGATCGCCTGTAGCCATAAACCTCGGTCAGGATGTCGCCGAAGATGTAGGAGATGGGGAAGAGGATTGTGCCTCCGTCAAAGGTGAAGGGGCCAAGGATGAGGATTTTGCTGGATGCTATGTTGCTTATGATCAGGACCGCCACGAAAAGGGCCATTATGAAGTCAAAGAAGCGGTAGCCTCTTTCCATGGGATTCCCACCCCGCTCAGGAGCTGGCTTTCTTCAGCAGTTTGTATACTTTCTCCTCTGTGGCTGGTAGTTCATCAACCCATATGCCCACAGCATCGTGGATGGCGTTGATTATGGCCGGTGCGGTGGGGAGGGTGGTCATTTCCCCTACCCCCTTGGCCCCGTAAGGTCCGGCGGGATCCGGCACTTCCACGATGATCGGGACGATTTCCGGTGGCATGTCCAGGACGGTGGGTATGGAGTATTCGCTCAGGCGGCGGGTGCGCGGATACCCGTTTTCGTGGATGAAGTGCTCCATGAGGGCATAGCCGATGCCCATGTGGATTCCGCCGCCGATCTGGCCTATTATCATTTCAGGGTTGATGGCTTTCCCCACGTCGTGGGCAGCCCAGATCTTGAGGACATCAACTTTTCCGGTCTCGGTATCCACTTCAACCAGGGCTATCTGGGTGCCCCAGCCGTAGCTTATGTGGGGGAAGCATTCGCCGGTCTCGGGGTGATAAGGAGTCGTGGGGCGTTCAATCCTGCCGCGGTAGGTGTATTCCACTTCAATGGTGGTCTCGCCGGTTTCTGCTTTCAGGATCTCTTCCCTCTTCTTCAGGGCCAGCTCGCACGCTGCTTTGACGGCGTTGCCGGATATGTAGACGTGGCGGGATGCGGAGGAGCTTCCGGCGTTGGGCACTCTGGCCGTGTCCACAAGGGCAACCCGGACCTTCTTGAGGGGGATGCCGAGGGTGTGGGCGGCTATCTGGGCCAGTGCTGTGTGCACTCCCTCTCCCACTTCCGAAGCCCCGACTTTTATGAGAGCCCCGGTTATCTCCCCCGACTCGTCCAGGGAGAGGGTGACGCGGGCTGTGGTCTTATCGTCAAAGCCGAAGCTGTAGCCCACGTTCTTGAAGGCGCAGGCCACCCCGATGCCCCGCCGTCTGTGGGGTTCCGCGGGCTGGGGTATTTCGGGCTTTATCCAGCGACCGTTCTCCTCGCGCCATCCGGCGGCCAGAGCAGCCTGGCGCAGAGTCTCTCTGATCCCAACGCCTGGCGGGAAAGGAGCGCTCGTTATGGTGGGGGAGCCATCTTCCACCAGGTTCTTCATCCTCAGCTCCACCGGATCCATACCCAGGGCTTCCGCCAGCTTGTCCATCTGGACTTCGTAGGCGAAAGCCGCCTGGGTGGAGCCAAACCCCCGCATCGCCATGGTTACAGCATTGTTCGTGTGGACTGTGTAAGCGTCCACTTTGACGTTTGGCCAGACGTATGGCCCCAGGGCGAAGCTGGCAGCGTTGTTGAGGACCGGGATGCTGGTGGAGGCGTAAGCCCCGGCGTCGGAGATCAATTCCGCTTCGGCGGCCAGGAGCTTGCCGTCCTTCCGGGCGGCCCACCTGTGGCGGATGTAGAAGGGGTGGCGCTTGCCCGTCCGCATCATGGTCTCTTCCCTGGTGAAGACCATCTTGACGGGCCTGCGGACCACGTAGGCGCAGAGGGCCAGGAGGTGCTGGATATACATGTCCTCCCTTCCGCCGAAGGCTCCTCCGACGGCCGGCACTATTTCCCTCAGCTTCTCCATCGGGATCTGGAGGAAGTGGGAGATCTGATGGAGGTCATCGTGGGGCCACTGGGCCGCAGCGATCACCGTGATGCGTCCTTCCTCGTCAATGTAGCCGATTCCCGCTTCGGGCTGGAGGTATACGTGTTCAACGTGGGGGGTTATGTAGTAGCCTTCCACGATGACATCGGCTTCCTCAAAGGCTCTCTCCACATCCCCGCGGCGTATTTTTATGTGGTGGAGGATGTTGGTTCCCTTTTCCTCGTGCACCAGGGGCGAACCGGGCTTCATAGCCTCGCGGGGGTCGGTTACAACCGGGAGGGGTTCGTATTCAACGCGGACTTTCCTGCTTGCCTCCTCGGCTATAGCTTCCGTCTCGGCCACCACGATGGCGATGCGGTCGCCGAGCCACCGGACTTTGCCCCCCTCGGGGACGAGGACGGTCTGGTCGGGGGTATGGATGCCGTATTGGTTGAGGGGTACGTCTCTGTAGGTTATGACTTTGACCACGCCCGGGGTAGCTTCAGCGGCGGAGGTGTCAATCTTTTTGACCCTGGCATGGGGATACTGGCTCCATACGACTTTGGCGTAGAGCTGGCCGGGCATGTTGAAATCCTGGGGATATCGCCTTGAACCCAGGACTTTGGTCCTGATATCAAGCCTTGAAACGCTCTGACCCAGAACCTCTTCGGCCATGGTTCCCTCCTTTCACACGAGCCAGGCCCCGAGAGCGCTCTCCTCAGGAGCCATGACCTGTTCATCGGTGTAATGCATCAGCTGGATCGCCTTTGCCGGGCATTCAGCCGTGCAGGTTCCACAGCCCTGACATTTGGCGGGGTCTATGAAGGCAGCTCCCTTTATGCCTCCGTTCCCGATGGCCTGGGGGTCTATAACCGGGATGTGGAAGGGGCAAATTCGGACGCAGGTCAGGCACCCGACGCATTTGGATTGCTCAACCCTCGCGATTACCCCGCCCATCTTTATCTCGTCCTTGACCAGGTAAGTCAGGGCTCTTGCGGCTGCCGCCCTGGCCTGAGCTATGGATTCTTCTATGAACTTGGGGTAATGGGCCATCCCGGCCAGGAATATGCCCTCGTTTATGAAATCAACGGGCCTCATCTTGAGGTGAGCTTCCAGGAAGAACCCTTCGGGGGAGAGGGGGACACCGAGGATGCGGGCCAGTTTTTCGTTGTCTTCGTGGGGCAGTATCCCCAGAGTGAGGGAAATGATGTCGGGATTGAGCACCAGGAACTCTCCTGAGCTCTGGTCCTTAACCTCCACCCGGAGCTCGCCGTGGAGCACCTTGACCGTGGGGGCTTCTTCGTCCGTGTAGCGGATGAAGATGGTGCCGAGTTCCCTTGCCCTGGTGTAGTATTCCTCCCGGAAGCCGTAGGTTATTATGTCCTTGTAGAGCACGTAGACATCGCAGTTGGGGTTCAGTTCTTTGAGGCGGATGGCGTTGGCCATGGTGTTGGTGCAGCAGATCCGGCTGCAGTAGTCGTATTTTCGTCCCGCCGGCCGCACGCACTGGATTATCACCACAGAGCGGAGGTTCCGGACCCTTTCGGGGTGGTTGACAATTAATTCTTCAAGCTCAAGCTGGTCCAGGATCCTCGGGTCCTCTCCTTTCAGGTATTCGCGGCCCGAATACATCCTGGCGCCTGTGGCCACAATGGTGACCCCGTGTTCCAGCTCCACATCTCTGTATTTCGTGCGGATGAGGGAATGGAAATTGCCCACGTGGCCGTAGTGGCGGATCAGTTCGGACTCTTTGAAAACGGTGATGAGGGGGTGGTTTTCCACCCGGCCGCTCAGATCCCAGAGGAGGCGGCGCAGATCCTTACCCTCTGCCGTGAAGTGGATTTTCTGGAGGTAACCACCGAGGCGGTCGCTCTTTTCCACCAGGTAGACGGGGAAGCCAGCATCGGCTATGGTAAGGGCAGCTACCATGCCCGCCAGTCCTCCTCCTAAGACCAGAGCCTTCTTCACGGGCTTCACCGAATACTTCTGGATGGCCTGCAAGCGGGCAGCCCGCGCCACTCCGACCCTCACCGCTTCCATTGCTTTGCGGGTTGCTCCCTGCCTGTCCCCGAGGTGAGGCCATGCGCTGTGCTCCCTTATGTTCACCAGTTCCAGGTAGTAGGGGTTGAGGGAGGCTCGCCTGAGGACTTTCTGGAAGAGGGGTTCGTGGGTGCGCTGGCTGCATGCTGCCACTACCACCCTGTTCAGGCCATACTCAACTATGGCCTTGCGGATCTGCTCCTGTCCCCCGGGGAAGCAGGCGAGTTCAACTGCCTGCACGTGGGCAACTTTGGGCCAGGACACGGCTTTCTGGGCGATGGCCTCCAGGTCAACCGACTGGCTTATTTCACCTCCGCAGCGGCAGAGGAACACCCCGACCCTGGGTTCTTCTCCCGATACATCCTTCTCGGGCGGGAATTCCTCTTCAAAGTTTGCAGCCCCGAGCTTGTCTTTGAGGAGCAGCATGGCTTCGGCGGCTGCCCCGCTTGCCTCATAGAGGGTTTCGGCTATCTCCTTGGGCGAGGCGAAAGAACCGCAAACGTAGACACCGGGGCGTGAGGTCTGCAGCGGACTGAACTTATCGGTCCAGCAGAAGCCATACTGGTTGAGGTCAATGCCCAGGATCCTGGCCACCTGGCGGGTGCCCAGGGGTGGCTCCACCCCCACTGAAAGCACCACCATATCAAACTCTTCCTCGGTTATCTTCCCGTCATCGGTGGCATAGCGCAGGATGAGGTTGTGGGTAAGGGGGTCTTCAGTTATGGATGAGACCCTGGAACGGATGTAATCAACCTGGTAGAGTTCCCTGGAGCGGAGGTAGTAAGCGTTGTATTCCTTGTTGAAGGCCCTTTCGTCCATTATGAAGATTTTAGCTTCAACTCCGGGTATGCGTTGCTTGGCCAGCACTGCTTCTTTGGTTGAATACATGCAGCAGATTGAAGAGCAGTATGGGTGTTCCTGGTCCCTTGAGCCTATGCACTGAAGCCACGCTATCTTGCGCGGCATAGTGCCGTCGGACGGGCGAACCACTATCCCTTCGGTGGGGCCGGAGCGGCTGGCGAGCCTCTCGTATTCCATGCTGGTTATGACGTTGGGGTAGCGGCCGTATCCGTATTCTTCGTATCGGCGGGGATTGAACAGGCGGTAGCCCAGGGCCAGGATTATTGCCCCGACGTTTATCTTCTCCTCCCGGGCCTCTTCGTTCAGGTTTATGGCTCCGGTGGGGCAGACCTTCTCGCAGCGGTGGCAGGTTTCGCAGAAATCGGTTTTATCAATCATGTAGGCATCGGGGATGGCCCTTGGGGAGCTCTTGTAGGCGAGCTTTCGCATGGCCAGCCCCATCTGGAAGCGGCTTGGCTTTTCCACCGGGCATATCTGGGCGCAGCGGTCGCAGTTTATGCACAGGTCGGGGTTAACGTATCTCGGGTTAACTTTAAGGGTTACGGTGAAATTGCCGGCTTCGCCTTCAACGCCGGTTATTTCAGTATTGGTGAAGATGCGGATGTTGGGGTGGCGGCTGTAGTCCATGAGCGCGGGGGAGATGGTGGGGCGTGTGCACCCGGGACCATGCTCTGCAGTTCCGCGGCAGAGGACGCAGTCGTGGGTTGGGAACATGAAGCCGAGTTGAGCCACAATTCCGCCCAGCCATGGGGTTGATTCCACGAGGAAAACTTCCAGACCGGCCTCCGCCACATCAATAGCTGCCCTCATTCCCCCTACGCCACCACCTACTACCAGAACGGAACCCTTCTTCTCGCTCATAGGCCCAGCTCCTCGGTCGTTTTTCAGGACTTTGGGATTGGAATTATATACCAAAGCAGCGAAAAATCAAGGGGTTGAGCCATTCAGCCTGGAGGGTGCAGCCCCAAATTTGACAAGCTCCGGGCTTTGTGGTATATAAAGGCAAAACCTTAAGGGAGGCGAATTTGAGTTTAACGGTCCTGGTAGACCTTCGGGCCAGAAAGCGTGCTAAGCGTGGGCAGGCCCCCTGCTCCGGAGGGTCTATCAGGGCCGTTATGTTTGCTTCAGTTTAGGGTTTAAAGCACAGCTTAGGGAACACAGGGCCGGCCCTCCGGACACAAAGGGGGGCCGGCCCTTTTTTATACCCTGCGCGAGGAGGTGTGCCATGGCTGAGTGCCCCGAATGCGGAGCCACAATAAACCTCCCACCCGGGACGGAGGTGGGAGAAATCATAACCTGCCCCGATTGCGGAGTGGAGCTTGAGGTCATAAGCCTCAACCCCCCAGCCCTTGAGGTAGCCCCGCAGGTGGAGGAAGATTGGGGGGAATGAGGGGAGGGCATCATGAGAATCGGGGTGCTGGTATCCCGAATCAGGGTGGAGGAGAAACTGATATTCCAGGCCCTGGAGAAAGCCGGAATCCAGTATGAGAGGATAGATGTGGAAAGCATCCCTTTCCTCCTCAGCGGAAAAACCTTCCAGGGTTTTGATGCGATATGGGTCCGCTGCGTCAGCCATACCCAGGCCTTCTACGCCTCCAGGGTTCTGGAAAGCCAGGGGGTGAAGGTCATAAACCCGCACCGGGTGATCCACATATGCGGGGATAAGCTCCTCACCTCCCTTGCCCTTCTGGAGCACGGCGTTCCCACTCTGCACACCCGGGTGGCCTTCGCCCCCGAGACCGCCCTTCAGGCCATTGAAGCCATGGGCTATCCCGTGGTGCTGAAGCCCCTCCACGGCTCCTGGGGCAGGCTTCTGGCTAAAGTCAACGATAGGGACTCCGCCGAGGCCATCCTGGAGCACAAGAAGACCCTGGGAGGATACGCCCACTCGGTCTTTTACATCCAGGAATACGTGGAAAAGCCCGGCAGGGACATAAGGGCCTTCGTGGTCGGAGGGGAGACGATCGCCGCCATCTACCGCAACTCGCCCCACTGGATCACCAATACCGCGAGGGGGGCGAAGGCTTCCCCTTGCCCCGTGACCCCGGAACTGGACAGCATTGCCAGGGCCGCAGCGGAAGCGGTGGGGGGAGGCATCCTGGCAGTGGACATACTGGAAAGCCCCGACGGAAAGCTCCTGGTGAGCGAGGTCAACCACACACCGGAATTCCGCAACAGCATAGAGCCGACGGGGGTGGACATCCCGGCTAAGATGGTTGATTACGTGATAAAAGTCGCAGGAGGGGAAGCATGAGCGAGGGAAGATCGGAGTGCTTTTCTCCAGGGTGAGGTTGGAGGAAAAGCTCATCTTTGAAGCCCTGGACCGGCGGAAAATCCCCTTTGAGAAGCTGGACATACGCCGCCTGACCTTCAACCTTGAAGGGGGACTGGGCTTCGAGCGCATTCTCATCCGGTGCATAAGCCACCGGGAAGCCCTTTATGGCTCCCGAATCCTTGAGAGCTGGGGGGTGAAGACCGTTAACTCCCATGAGACCATCCGCCTGGCCGGGGACAAGCTTCTGACATCGCAGGCCCTCCTGGACAGCGGTGTGCCGACCATACCGGTGGCCCTGGCCTTCTCCCCCGAAGCAGCCCTTGAAGCTCTGGATAAACTGGGCTATCCGGCCGTGATAAAGCCCGTCAATGGCTCCTGGGGGAGGCTGATCGCCAGGGTCGACGACCCTGAAACTGCCCGCAGTATCCTTGAGCATCGCTCCTACATGGGCGAAAACCTCGCTTCCGTCTTCTACATCCAGCCCTTCGTGGAGAAGCCGGGGCGGGATATCCGGGTGATGGTGATAGGTGAAGAGCTCATTTATGCCGTCTACCGCTATTCCTCCCACTGGATAACCAACACCGCCCGCGGAGCCTACACCGAACCCTGCCCCATAACCCCGGAGCTGGAAGAGCTCAGCATCAGGGCTGCCAGAGCTGTCGGGGGTGGAATACTGGCCCTGGACATCTTCGAAACCCCCGGAGGGCTTGTGGTCAATGAGGTCAACCACACCCCGGAGTTCCACGGGGCCATGAAGGCGGTAAAGGTGGACATCCCGGGGAAAATCGTTGACTATTTCCTGCGGAGGGAGGAATGAGATGGTCGCCGCTTCCATAGTTGGTGCTTCCGGATATGCCGGCGGTGAACTACTGCGCCTTCTGCTGGGTCACCCCAGGTTCAGGGTGAAGCAGGTCACTTCGGAAACATGGGCCGGGAAGCCCGTCCACTTCGTCCATCCCAACCTGCGGGGCTGCACCGACCTGCGCTTCGTCCGGCTTGAGGACCTGGAGCCGTGCGATTTCCTCTTCCTCGCTCTGCCCCACGGCCAGGCCATGTATAACATTGACTCCTTCTCCTCCCTTGCCCCCTACATCGTGGACCTCTCGGCCGACTTCCGGCTCAGGAAGGCGAGCGACTACCCGCGCTGGTATGGCCTGGAGCATCCTGCTCCCCACTGGCTCTCCCTCTTCGTCTACGGCCTGCCGGAACTGCACCGGGAGGAGATCCGCTCGGCCCGCTACGTCAGCGGTGTGGGGTGCAATGCGGCCTGTTCCATCCTGGCCCTCTACCCCCTCTACCGGAGGAAGCTGGTGGAAAAGGCCATCGTGGATGTCAAAGTCGGCTCGTCGGAAGGGGGGAGCAAGCCAACCCAGGCTTCCCACCACCCGGAGAGGGCGGGGGTGATGCGGCCTTACGCTCCCGCCTCCCACCGTCACCTGGCAGAACTCCTCCAGGAACTCAACTTCGGAGAAGAGCCTCAGATCCACTTCACCGTTACCTCCGTTGATGCTGTGAGGGGGGCACTGGCCACATGCCACTGCTTCCTGAAGGAGCCTTTATCCGAAAAAGAGCTCTGGAAAATCTACCGGGAAGACTACGCGGACGAGCCATTCATCCGCCTGGTCTCGGCCAAACAGGGCATTCACCGTTATCCTGACCCCAAGGTCCTGGCCGGGTCCAATTACTGCGACATCGGCTTCGCCCCTGAGGAGGGAACGAACCGGGTGGTGGTCATGAGCGCCATTGATAACCTGATGAAAGGTTCGGCCGGGAATGCGCTCCAGGCTGCCAACCTCATGTTGGGTTTCCCCGAGACCATGGGCCTGGAATTCCCGGGCCTTCACCCCGTGTGAGGGAGGGAAGGAATGCTGGTGGTTAAGTTCGGAGGGAATGGCTCTCTCAATCTTGAATCCTTCTGCTCCGATGTGGCCTTCCTGGTCCGGAGTGGCCGCAGGGTCGTGATCGTCCACGGTGGTTCCGGGGAGATGGACGCTATCTCCGGGAAGCTCGGGAAGCCGCCCCTTTTCGTCACAACCCCTTCGGGCTTCCAGTGCCGCTACACCGACCGGGAAACCATGGAGATCTTCACGATGGTGCTGGCCGGGAGGGTCAACAAGCTGCTGGTGGAAAAGCTTCAGAAGTTCGGGGTCAATGCTCTGGGCCTCTCCGGGCTGGACGGAGGGTTGATACGGGGCGAGCGGAAGGGCGTGATAATAGCCCAGGAAGGGGGGAAGAAGAAGGTCCTCAAAGGCGATTACGGTGGCACTGTCAGAGCCGTGAACTCGGAATTGCTCTGGCTCCTCCTCGAGCAGGGCTACATCCCCGTCATCGCCCCTGTGGCCCTCGGCGAAGGAGGCGAAGCCCTCAACGTGGACGGAGACAGGGTTGCAGCGGCCGTGGCCGGTGCTCTGGGAGCTGAAATCCTCCTGATCCTGTCGGGAGTTCCGGGCCTGTTGAGGGATTTCCCAGACGAATCCTCCCTGATAACTGAGATCCCGGGGGAGAAGCTGGAGGAATACCTTGAGCTCTACGCCCGGGGGAGGATGAAGAAGAAGCTTCTTGGGGCTATGGAAGCCCTCCGCCAGGGTGTGCCCCTGGTGATCCTGGCCGATGGTCGGGTTGAGAACCCGATCCTCAGAGCCCTTGAAGGGCGCGGGACTTTCATAAGGAACGGAGGATGAGCCATGGATTACATTGCCCTTGAGAACGCTCACACCAGTGGCTTCTACAGAAAGCAACCGATAGTCCTGGTCAGAGGGGAAGGAGCGAGGGTCTGGGATGTGGAGGGGCGGGAATACATAGACTGCACCTCGGGCCACGGGGTGGCGAACGTTGGGCATGCGAACCCCTATGTGGCCGAGGCCATAGCCCGCCAGGCATCCAGGCTCATAACCTGCTCCGAACTCTTCTACAACGACGTTCGGGCAGAGCTCCTGGCAAATCTGGCCCGGCTATCACCACCGGGCCTGAAGAGGGCCTTCCTGTGCAATTCCGGGACAGAGGCCGTGGAAGGGGCTCTCAAAATAGCGCGGCTGGTGACCGGCAGGAAGAATTTCGTGGCGGCAATGCGGAGCTTCCATGGC
>DAOUCW010000126.1:0-7473 GCA_034431695.1 Anaerolineae bacterium
GTCATGGTCAGCTCGCCCGAGTGGGGGGAAAAGGTGAGGGGACAACTGGAAAGCTTCTGGCGGGAGGGGAAGAGGGTCTGGTTCCCCGCTTACCAGGCCAGAGGCGCAATCCTTGAAAGCCATGTGGAAAACTATGCCCTGGCCAGGGCCTTCGTGGGAGCGAACAAATGGTTCGGAAACACGAGGCTGCTGCTCTTCGCCCCGCCGGCTGATTTCTCCTTCCAGCCCCTAAACGCCCGGTTCGGTCAGGAGCTGGAACTTTCAGGCCTGGCCCTGGTGGACAGAGAGGCGGAGCCTGCCCCCGGCGCGATAAGGGTTGCCCTGCACTGGGAGCAGAAACCCCGGGCCGACCTGAGGATCCAGCTCCGCCTGAGCGACTCCCTGGGCCGAACCTGGGCGCAGCAGGATTTTCCCCTCGGACCTCCTGAGCGCTACGCCTTCCTGGTCCCGGCCGGCACCCCGCCGGGCAGATACGAACTCCGCCTCAGAGTTTTCGAGCCATCAACCGGAAGGATCCTGGATGCCTTTGACGGCCAGCCTCCTGAGCCGGAACCCGAACTTCCCCTGGGGACCATCCTCATAAAGCATCCCCTCTCCGTCGTCCCGGAGGGAAAGCTGGAAATTGCTGCCGGGGTAAAGGAAGAATTGGGGGGAAAAATCCGCCTTCTTGGCTATTCCCTCAGCTCCCGCACCCTCCTCACCGGCGACACCCTCTCCCTGTCCCTCTTCTGGCAATCCCTGGATGACCTGACCCGGGACTACACCGTCTTCGTGCAGCTCCAGGACGACAGGAGGCAGATGGTCGCCGGAACTGAGTCCCCACCCCTCTGCCCGACATCACGCTGGAGCAGGGGCCTTCTGGTCCGGGACATGCACGAGGTAGTGATACCGGCCACCCTCA
This sequence comes from Anaerolineae bacterium, assembly GCA_034431695.1. Taxonomy (GTDB): domain Bacteria; phylum Chloroflexota; class Anaerolineae; order SpSt-600; family SpSt-600; genus SpSt-600. Next base: position 902 of record DAOUCW010000126.1, read on the forward strand.
GGCCCGGGACATACAACCTTGTGGTCGGGATGTATGACCCTGCAGACGGCTCTCGCCTCCCGGCATCCGGAGGCGACAACCAGGTGCTCATAGCCAGAGTCAGGGTGAAAGCCAGGCCTCACAACTTTGAGAAGCCATCCCCTGCCTTCACGACCAGAGCCACCTTCGGCTCCCTCGCTGAACTGGAAGGATACAACATTGAAGCTTCAGCCCCCGACGGCAGGAAGTTCGCCCCCGAGGGAGGAATCCTGAAAGTCAGAGGGGGGTGGGAGATCCGCCTCACCCTCTACTGGCACCCCATCGGCACCACGGACAAATCCTACTTCGTCTTCGTCCACCTTGTGGATGAGGGCGGGAAGGATGTAGCCTTCGGGGATGCACCCCCTGATGGGGGACAAACCCCAACGACCTCCTGGATCCCCGGAGAATACATAGCCGACCCCCACACTATACCTGTGCCCCCGGGACTTCCATCCGGAGTTTATCACCTCCAGGTGGGCCTCTACCTGCCCCCTTATGGGCCGAGGTTGCCCCTTGAGGGAGGGGGCGATGGCTACACCCTGCCCGGTGTAAAATTAATCGTGGAGGAAGAATGATGGGGGATTGCATTTTCTGCCGCATCGCCAGGCGGGAGGCCCCCGCCGAAGTGGTATACGAGGACGAAAAATCCATGGCTTTCATGGACATAAACCCGGCCACCCCTGGCCACACCCTGCTCATACCCAAAGCCCACTTCCGCAACATCTTTGACCTGGATGAGGAAACCGCCGCACACCTGATGAGAGTGGCCGTCAAGCTTGCCCCCGTCATCCGGGAAGCCATGGGAGCCGATGGCCTCAACATCCTCAACGCCAACGAACCCGCTGCCTTCCAGAGCGTCTTCCATTTCCACCTGCACCTCATACCCCGCACCTTCGGGGACGGCATAAGGCCTCCGTGGATCTCAAGGCCAGGCGATCCGGCTCAGATAAAGGCTGCAGCTGAGAGGATAAGGAAAGCCCTGGAGGGGAGGAAAGCTTGAGGGGGAAGAGGCGGCTGGCGATGGCCGGCCCCTTCGGCCTGAGGGTGAAGGGGACGGCTAAGGCGAGGATGATACCACTGGCAGCCGCCCTGGAGAGGAAAGGCTTTGAAGTCAAAGTCTTCCTCCCACCATGGGATTCACCCTCCGATTCGGGCAGGACCGAGATGATCGGGGGCGTGGAAGTCCACCACCTTGCCCTCCCCCCTCGCCTTCCCCTGATCCGGCACCTCCTCATAGCTCTGAGCCTCGCCCGAAACTGCACTGCCTTCAGGCCCGACTTCGTCTGGATCTTCAAGCCCGTGGGCTACACGGGGCTGGCCGCCGCCCTGCTGAAGCTTTCCCGAACCCCCGTGATCGTGGACGCCGATGACTGGGAAGGAAGAGGTGGCTGGAGCGAGAGGAACCCCTACCCCTTGCTCTGGCGGGCCATCATCCCACTCCAGGAGAGGTGGGTCCTGTCCCATGCCGATGCCCTCACACTGGCCAGCAGGACCCTTCAATCCATAGCCTGGAGCATGGGCGTGCCTGAGGAAAGAACGCTCTACCTGCCCAACGGAGTCGATCCTCTCCCTCAATTAGGGCCGGGAAGCCGGAAAGCCGTTGGCCTTTACACCCGGTTCGTGGAGTTCACCCCGGAAGACCTCCTCAGGATCTGGCTCGGAATCCTGGAAAAGGAGCCGGAGGCCGAACTCGTGATCGTGGGGAAAGGGTTCAGAGGGGAAGAAGAGGAATTCCTCTCACTCGCCAGGCAGGCGGGGGTTGAGAAAAGCATCCGGCTGGAAGGGTGGATGGAGCGGGAAGAGGCCCTGGCCCTGCTGGGGAAGGCCAGAGTTGCCATCTGGCCAAGCCGCGATAACCTCATCAACCGGGCCAAGTGCCCGGCCAAGCTGGCCGAACTGGTGGCCATCGGCCTGCCGGTGGTGGCCGAGAACGTGGGAGAAGCCTCCACCTACGTCCTGCCCGAACTCCTGGTGGAGAGTGGGGAGCACGGAGAATTCGCCGGGAAAGTCGCAGCCCTCCTCAGGGACGAAGCTACGGCCAGAGCACTCGGGGCGAAGGGCCGGGAAAAGCTCCTGAGCCGCTACTCGTGGGACTCCCTGGCGGAAGAATTCATCCGCTTCGTGGAGGGATTGGGGTTTGGCTAAGGTTGTGCTCAAGAAGGGGAGGGAAAAATCCCTGCTCCGGAAGCACCCATGGGTCTTCTCCGGGGCAGTGAAGAGGATTGAAGGCCCCGCCCGGGATGGGGAAATTGTGGATGTGGTGGATTCAGGGGGCAAATTTCTGGCCCGGGGCTACCTTAACACCCACTCCCAGATCGTGGTCCGGGTCCTGACCTGGGAGGAAGAAAACGTGGATACAAACTTCTGGCGCAGGAAACTGGAGAAAGCCATAGGAGCGCGGGAAGGCCTCTACATCCCCGGCCACACCGAAGCCATCCGCCTGGTCAACGCCGAATCCGACGGACTCCCGGGTCTGGTGGTGGATAGATACGGCCGCTACCTCGTGCTCCAGTCCCTCACCCTGGGGATTGAGATGTGGAAGGAAACCATCGCAGACCTCCTCCTGGAGCTTCTGGAGCCCGAAGGCATTTACGAGCGAAGCGATGTGGAAGTCAGGGAGAAAGAGGGCCTTGAGCTCCGGGCAGGCCTCCTCAGGGGGAAAGAACCCCCGGACCGGCTGGAAATACGGGAGAACGGCCTCAGGTTCTGGGTGGATCTGAAAAGGGGGCACAAGACGGGCTTCTACATTGACCAGAGAGAAAACCGCCTCAGGCTCAGGGAATTCGCTGAGGGCAAAGAGGTGCTCAATGCCTTCTCCTACACCGGGGGATTTGGTATATACGCCCTGGCCGGAGGAGCAAGGCGAGTGGTGCACGTGGACTCTTCGGGGGAGGCCCTGGGATTAGCCAGGGCCAATGTTGAACTCAACGGCTTCCCCGTCCGGGATGAAGACTTCGTGGAGGGAGATGTCTTTGAGGTTCTGAGAGAGTGGCGGAGCGAGGGCAGGGCTTTTGACCTGATAGTTCTGGATCCCCCCAAGTTCGCCCACTCAAAGGAGCAGATAGACGATGCGGTGAGGGGCTACAAGGATGTAAACCTGATGGCGATGAGCCTCCTCAGGCCGGGGGGAGTGCTCTTCACCTTCTCCTGCTCCGGCCTCGTGCCCCCGGAACTCTTCCAGAAAGCTCTGTTCTGGGCCGCTCTGGACGCCGGGAGAGAGGTCCAGGTCCTGGGGAAGATGAGCCAGAGCCGGGACCACCCCTTCTCCCTCAACTTCCCCGAGGGGGAATACCTCAAAGGCTTTATCCTGAGGGTCCTGTGATGGTGAACCTGCTGCTTTATCCCCTTTTCCGGGCATACGGCAGACCCAGGCTCCTTCCCTTCAGCCTGGTGATAAGCCTGACCTACCGCTGCAACTCCCGCTGCTCCACCTGCCGGGTCTGGGAGAGATCGGCGAGGGAATTCACCGCCGAAGAATGGGAAGAATTCTTCCGCCGATTCGCTCCGGCCCGCCTTTACTACCTCACCTTCAGCGGTGGCGAGCCTTTCCTCAGGGATGATATAGCCAGGATAGTGGTGGCGGCAGCCAGGATCCTCAGACCCGCCCTGATCACCATCCCCACCAACGGCCTCCTGAGCCGACGCATTCCGGAGGAAGTGGAGAGAATGCTTGAGGGAATTCCTCCGGGGACGAAACTCGGGATAAACCTCTCCCTGGACGACATCGGAGAGGAGCACGACCGCATCCGCAACGTGCCCGGGAACTGGGCGAGAGCGATGGAGACTTACGGGGCTCTGAAGGAGATCCGCCACCCATCCTTCATCCTCAGCATCCACACCGTGATCTCCCGGTTCAATGTGGAAAGGATTGGGGAAATAGCCCGCGCCCTCATAGGCCTCAGCCCCGATTCATACATAACCGAAGTGGCAGAGGAGCGAGAAGAACTCCACACCGTTGGCCTGTCCATAACGCCTTCCCCTCAAGAATACCGGAACGCCATCGCCGAAGTTCTGGAGGTCCTCCGGGAGAGGGAATTCAGAGGCCTTCCGAAGCTGACCCAGGCCTTCCGGCAGGAATACTACCGCCTGACCTGGAGGATACTGGAGGAAAGACGGCAGGTGATCCCCTGCTATGCAGGGTGGGCCTCAGGCCACATAGCCCCCGATGGTGATGTCTGGACCTGCTGCACCAGGGCCCAGCCCGTGGGGAACCTGAGGGAAACGGGCTACGACCTGAGGCCCATCTGGTTCGGCAGGAGGATGGAGGAACTGCGCCGGAGCATAAAGGCCGGAGAATGCTACTGCCCGATGGCCAATGCCAGCTACGTCAACATGCTCCTGCACCCTCCAACCCTCCTGCGCGTCCTTTCCCAGCTCATCCGATCCCCTTCTTCCTGATGGCCTCCTCAATCCGATCGAGGGCCTCGTTTATGTTCTCAAGCGAGTTGGCGTAGGAAATCCTCAGGAACCCCTCGCCGTATTCGCCGAAGGAAGTCCCCGAGAGGACGGCCACCCCTGCCTCGTAGAGGAGGTAATCGGCCAGCTCTTTGCTCGTCATCCCGGTGCCTTCAATGTTGGGGAAGGCGTAGAAAGCGCCGGCGGGCTTCAGACACTTGAATCCCGGTATCCTGTTGAGCCTATCCACAATCACATCGCGGCGCTGCCGGAAGGCCTGGACCATCTTATCCACAGAATCCTGGGGGCCTTTGAGGGCCTTCATCCCGGCGATCTGGACGAAAGCCGCAGTGCAGGAGTTGGAGTTGGTCATGAGCCTGGTGACGTGCTCCGCAAGCCACGTGGGCATGACCCCGTAGCCAAGCCTCCACCCGGTCATGGCGTAAGTCTTGGAGAAGCCGTCCAGGATTATGGTGCGGTCCTTCATGCCCGGGATGCTGGCGATGCTGAAGAACTCCCCCTCGTAAACGATGCGGCTGTAGATTTCATCCGAAAGGACCATTATATCCCGCTCGATGGCCACCTCGGCGATTATCTCCAGGTCTTCCCTGGAGAGGACCCCGCCGGTGGGGTTAGCGGGGGAGTTTATGATGATCATCTTGGTGCGAGGGGTGACGAGGCTGCGGAACTCGTCGGGGTCAAAGGAGAAGTTGTTCTCCATCCTGAGGCGCATGGGCACAGGCTTCGCCCCCACAAAGTTGATCATTGATTCATAGATGGGGAAGCCGGGGTTGGGGTAAATGACCTCATCCCCCTCCTCGCAAAGGGCGAGGATGGAGAAGAAGATGATCGGCTTCCCGCCCGGGACCACCACCACGTTCTCCGGCCCCACGTCAATGCCCCTGGTTTCGGAAATGTATTCGGCGATGGTTTCCCGCACTTCCCATATCCCCGCCGAAGGGGTGTAATGAGTGTAACCTTTCTTCATGGCCTCGTAAGCTGCTTCAATGATATGCTCCGGCGTATCAAAATCGGGCTCCCCTATTTCCAGGTGGATGATCTTGCGCCCCTGCGCTTCAAGAGCTTTGGCTTTCGCCAGGACTTCAAAAGCGGTCTCTGTTCCGAGCCTGAGCATTCGGGATGCCAGCTTCATCTCAACCCCTCCCCGGAGAGATTTTCCGGGGCTATTTTACCAGAAAGGAGCGAAAGGGAGAAATTTCAGCACTGGCCCGCTGGTGTAAGATGTGCTATAATTTTCGTGAGAAACCGGGGGAGTGTGAAAAATGCCAAAAACCCCTCCTCTTTTCCGGACAGACGGCAAAGCCCCTCTGGCTGCCAGGATGAGGCCCCGCACCCTGGATGAATTCGTGGGGCAGGAGCACATAATCGGCCCCGGGAAGGTGCTGCGCCGGGCAATCGAGGCCGACCGCCTCTTCTCCAGCATCATCCTGTGGGGACCCCCAGGGACGGGCAAGACATCCCTGGCCATGGTGATCGCCAACGCCACAAAGAGCCACTTCCAGAGCCTGAGCGCCGTCCTGGCCGGGGTGAAGGACCTGCAGCGCATCATTGAAGAAGCGAAAGCCCGCCGCAGTGCCTTCGGCCAGCGGACCATCCTGCTGGTGGACGAAATCCACCGCTGGAACAAAGCCCAGCAGGACGCCCTCCTCCCCCACGTTGAGGATGGCACCATAATCCTCATCGGAGCCACCACCGAGAACCCTTACTTTGAGGTGATCCCGCCACTGGTCAGCCGCTCCCGGGTCTTCCAGCTGCGCCCGCTGACGGAAGAGGAAATCCTCATAATCCTGAAGAGAGCGCTGGAGGACAAGGAGCGAGGTTACGGCAACCTCAAAGTGGAAATATCCGGTGAAGCCCTGGAACACCTGGCCAGAGTTGCCGGAGGTGACGCCAGGGTCGCCCTCAACGCCCTGGAGCTGGCTGTTGAATCCACCCCGCCCGACCCCGATGGCACAATCCGCATAACCCTTGAGATAGCCCAGGATGCAATCCAGAAGAGGGCAATCCGCTACGATAAGGAGGGAGATGAACACTACGACACCATAAGCGCCTTCATAAAGAGCGTGAGGGGGTCGGACCCCGATGCTGCCCTTTACTGGCTGGCCAAAATGGTCAACGCTGGCGAGGATCCGCGC
>DAOUCW010000127.1:0-3765 GCA_034431695.1 Anaerolineae bacterium
GCCACAATCCACCCATGGACAACGGCTTCAAGGTGCGGGACCACCGGGGCGCCGCCGTTGACCCCCAGGGCCTCAGGGAGATTGAAGCCCGAATCCCTCCTGCCCCGGAGGTCAGGAGGATGCCGCTGGAAGAGGCCCTGGAGAGGAAACTCGTTGAGATCTTTGACCCGGCCCCGGTCTATCTTGAACACATCAGCAGGCTTGTGGATTTTGAACCCATAAAAAAGGCGGGCCTCCTCGTAGTGCACGATGCCATGCACGGCAATGGGGCAGGGTGGCTGGAGAACATCCTGGCCGGCGGGGCCACTAAGGTCGTCAGCATCAGGACCGAGCGCAATCCCCTCTTCCCCGGGATGAAGCGGCCGGAGCCGATCCCCCCCAACATCCAGGCCTGCCAGGACAAGGTCAGGGAAATCAGGGCCGATGTCGGCATCATCAACGACGGCGATGCCGACCGGATAGGCATTGTGGACGAGCACGGCAACTTCCTCAACCAGCTCCAGGTCTACGGCCTCCTGGCTCTCTACCTTCTGGAAGTGCGCGGGTGGAGGGGACCCATCGTCAAAACCCTCTCCACCACCTCCATGCTGGACATCCTCGGCCGCCTTTACGGAGTTCCGGTATACCATACGGGGGTTGGCTTCAAATACGTGGCCCCCAAGATGCTGGAAGTGGATGCAATGGTGGGAGGGGAGGAAAGCGGAGGATACGCCTTCAGGGGCAACGTCCCGGAGCGGGATGGCATACTTGCCCCACTCTTCTTCCTTGACTTCATGGTCAGGACCGGCAAAAAGCCCTCCCAGCTCCTGGAGCATCTCTATGAGGTGGTGGGGGCGAGGTTCTACTATGACCGCATTGACCTCTCCTTCCCGCCGGAGAAGCGCGAACCCACAAGGGCTCGCATAGAATCCGCCAGGCCCTCAGCGATCGCCGGAATCAAAGTGACCGGGATTGATACCACCGATGGCTACAAATACAACCTTGAGGATGGCGGCTGGCTCCTCATTCGCTTTTCAGGGACCGAACCCGTAATCCGGTTCTACTGCGAGACAACCCACGGGGAAAAGGTCAGGGATATCCTGGAGGAAGGAATAAAGCTGGCCGGACTTTCACCGGAGAAATAAGCATGGAGAAGATAAAGGTTTTGAGCGTCCTCAGGCTGAGCGAAGAAAACCTGGAAACCCTCCGGAGTGTTTCCCCAAAGCTTGAGGTTAGCCAGGTCCCATGCCGCTCTCCCGAGGAGATGAAGCCCCTTCTGAAGGATGTGGAAATTCTCTACACCTTCTGGTTCCCCTTTGACCCCGCGGAGGTTGCTCCGAAGCTCAAGTGGATCCAGCTCTCCAGCGCTGGAGTTGACCACCTCCTGGATTCGCCGGTCATGAAGAGCTCCGTCACCATAACCACCACCAGCGGAATTCATGCCGTCCCCATCGCAGAGTATGTTTTTGCGATGATGCTGGCCCTCGTCAAGAAGTTGCCCCTGGCTCTGGATTACCAGAAGCGTCGGGAGTGGCCCTCCCACCGCAACCAGGTCCTGGTCTCCGAAGAACTGCGGGATAAGACCATAGGCATCGTCGGTTACGGAAGCATAGGTCGGGAAGTGGCCAGGCTCGCGAGAGCCTTCGGGATGAGGGTCTTCGCCACCAAGCGGCATGTGGAAATCAATACCGATAGAGGCTACAGGCTCCCGGGCGTCGGAGATCCGGAGGGGGCACTGGTGGAGAGGCTCTACCCCAATTCCAGCCTCCGGGATATGCTCTCCCTCTGCGATTTCGTGGTGGTAACCGCTCCTCTCACCCCGGAAACCTACCACATGATCGGCCCTGAGGAGCTGGCCGCCATGAAGCCTTCCGCCTACCTCATAAACATTGCCAGAGGGGCGATCGTGGACGAGGCTGCCCTGGTGGAGGCGCTGCGGAACGGGAAGATAGCCGGTGCAGCCCTTGACGTCTTTGAACAGGAACCCCTGCCTCCCGAAAGCCCTCTCTGGGAACTGCCCAACGTGATCTTAACGCCGCACGTTTCGGCTATAACCCCTAAATACGACGATAGAGCTACTGCCCTCTTCGCCGAAAACCTCCGCCGCTACCTTGAGGGGAAAGAGCTCCTCAACGTGGTCGACAAGAGCCTGGGCTACTGAGATCGCCCCGGCTTCCCCCAGAGATATATTGCCAGATTGACCAGGGCCATGGCGATCAACCCGGCAGCCCCTGTTATCCCCACCGTCAGGTCATTGCCCCCTTTCAAGAAGAAAAGGCCGATGCCCGCGGTCCCGTTCAGGGAGCCGTGCATGAGGGCCGCCGCCAGGACGGACCTGGCCCTGAGCCTCACGTAGCCGATTATCGGGGAGAGGAAAAGGCAGAAGAGGCACATCATGAAGACCCCGGGAACCGGGTGCTGGGGGTAGTTGTGGCCTTTAAGGATGATGGGAGCATGCCATATGCCCCATATCAGGCCGATCAGGGCCTGGGATTTCCAGAAACCCAGCGGGGAAAGCTCCCTGAAGAGCAATCCTCTCCACCCGAGCTCCTCCCCGAAGGCCGCCAGGGCGTTCACCGTTGCTCCGGCTATCAGCCCCTGGATTAACGCACTGAGGATGGCGACCCACATCGGTGTGGCGGCGATCTGAGCTTTCAGAGCTTCCAGTTCTTCCGGGGAAAGCCCTCTGGCGTAAGAAGCAATCCTTTCGGCAAAAACCCTCATGTCAGCGGAGAAGCTCACTCCGGGGAAGGCCAGGCTTAAAAGCGAGGAAACCAGGGCGATGGCTGGTGGGAGGAACCAGGCCGCCAGGAACCACCGGTTCAGGGAGAAGGAAATGCCCAGAGGCTCCCTGACGGGCTCGCGGTAGATCACCTTCTGCACCAGTATGGCCACGATGGCGGGGATCCACATGTAAGCGATGGCCGCTGCCAGAGCCGTGAAGCTCCCTGCCCCCCACTTCCCTCCAAGAGCGAAATACAGGCCGATCGCTCCCCAGCTAATGGCTATCGTGAGGACGACGAAGATCAAAGCCTTGCGGTAACTCTTTTGCATTTCTACACCTCCTTCTGGTCCTTAACCCTGGGCCTGGATTATATAGCCTGAACTCCGCCGGGGCAAATCCTACGGCATCTCTGAGGCTGGGGGCCATTTGCCCATGTCGCTCTGAGATTTGACAGCGATTGGCTTCATGGCTATCATTAATATAGCGGGCCGGAGTGCTGGAACTGGAAGACAGGGCGGTCTCAAAAACCGCTGGGGTTGAGGCCCCGTGTGGGTTCGACTCCCACCTCCGGCATTTATGTTTAAAAACATTGAGCCTTTTTCCCTTATAACCTTTGCTCTCATCGGGGGCTTACTTGTAGGTCTTCTGTTCGGCCTTTTCATTGGCTGGGTCCTGTGGCCTGTCCGGTATACAGATATTGACTTAGCGGACCTCGAGCCTCAATACAAGGACGAATTCGCCCTCCTGGTAAGCCACGCTTACGCCCTGGACGGCAACCTCGCAGAAGCGAAGAAGCGCCTGGAAGAGGCCGGAATAGCCAACCCGGGCGCTTTCCTGGCTTCCCTGGCTGAACATTACCTCGTTCAGGAGCGCAATGCCGTTGCGGCGAAGAACCTCGCCCGCCTGGCCGAAGCTCTCGGCTACCTCTCCTCCAGCCCCCAGATCCTCGCCCTCATCGCCACTCCAACTCCAACCCCAACTCCTACCCCAACTCCCACCAGCACTCCTACTCCCACTGCCACCCCCACCCCAACACCCACCTTCACCCCTTCGCCAACACC
>DAOUCW010000128.1:0-4169 GCA_034431695.1 Anaerolineae bacterium
GGTTTGTGGAAGGCCCCCTTGAGAACCTGACCGCAAAGGAAGTAGCCATGGCAGCTCTGGAGGGGGATCCGCTGGCCCGGGAGCTATTCCGGGAAGCCGGATATTACCTGGGGATCGGCTTCGTCAGCCTGATCCACATTTTCAACCCATCAAGGATAATAGTGGGGGGAGGGGTGGCGAAGGTGGGGAAATTGCTCCTGGAGCCTGCGGAGGAAACCGTCAGAAAATTAGCAATGAGGGAGTTTCTGGAGGATTTCAAAATAGTGCCCGCCGCCCTCGGGGATGAGGTCGGGCTGCTGGGGGCTTACCTTCTGGCCAGGGAGAGCCTTCAATCTTCCTCAAACTCCTCAAGCCAGTCTTCCGGTTCTTCGTAGAGTTCGCACTCCTCAAGGGCTGCCTCTGCCACTTCCCGGATGTCAGGGTCGGGGTCTGCGCAGAGCCTGGAGAGCGTGTTCCTGGCCTCTTCCCCGCCGATCAGGCCCAGGGACCAGATGGCTTCCATGCGCATGTCCTTGTCCTTTTCGTTCAGGGCGATTTCAACGAGGTAGGGGACTGCCTCCTCCACTGAGGCTTCCCCTGCTGCCTTGACGGCCTCGTAGCGCACATCGTAGATATCGCTGCTGATCTCTTTGAGGATGATGGGCCCCCACCTGTGGTGGGAATTGCGGCCCATGGCGAATATGGCGCTCACTTTCATCTGGACATCGGGGTAATTGTAGGCTTCCTCAATTATCTCTAAGACTTCCGGATCGGTGAGGAAGCCCAGGGCTTCCACAGCGTAGCGCCTTGATTCCAGCGGGAGGCCCTCGTTCCGGAAAACATTTATGAGGAAATTCTTGACCCTCAGGAAATCCTCAAGGGGCAGATCCGGGGCCAATACATCGGCGAAGGGGTCGGAAGAGAAGAAATCGTATTCGTTAACAGAGCCTTCGTAGATGTAGCGCCCGAGGGTCTTTATGGCCTGGGAGCGGACCCCCTGGACCGGATCGTTCAGGGCGAGGTCAAAGAGTTTGTCAATGAAGTGGACTTCGGGGTAATTCCAGATGGCCATCGCAGCTCCCGCCCGGACATCGGGGTCCTCGTCTTCCAGCAGGATCTCAAGCACTTTGATGTGCTCTTCATTGTATTCGTCGCTTTCAGCGATGTTATCCAGCAGCCTCAGCTTATCCTGCTTGCTCCATTGCCTCACTTTTTCCACCTTCATCTTCCACCCTCTCCTCGGCAATCTTCCGGAGGCGGACTTTCCCTATTCGCCTCCCCACCAGAGAGATTACTTCAAAATCAAAGCCCTCCAGTTGAAAATGAGCTCCTTTTTCAGGCACCTTTCCGAATTTACTATACACCAGACCCCCCACTGTGTCAATACCCTCGAGCTCCAGCTCCTTCCCGATTATTTCCTCCAGGTCCTTGAGGCTCAGCCTGCCGTCCACAATGTATTCTCCCTCCGCCACCTCCCGGATGAGGGGTTCTTCCCGGTCGTATTCGTCCTGGATCTCGCCCAGGATTTCCTCCAGCAAGTCCTCAAGGGTGATTATCCCGGCCGTGCCCCCGTATTCATCCACAACCACGGCCATGTGGATTCTCTGGCGCTGCATTTCCCTCAGGAGCTCGGCGGCGTTCCTGGTTTCGGGGACGAAATACGGGGGGCGGAGTATTGTCCTAACCTTTTCCTCCCACTTCCCTTCCCACGCTTTCCTGAGGAGGTCCTTCACGTGTATTATGCCCACGATGTTATCCACTGTGTCTTCATAGGCGGGGAAACGGGAGTGACCGCTCTCATTGGCCACTTTCACCGCTTCGGCGATGGTGGCATCGGTCCTGATGGCCACCAGGTCAATCCGTGGCACCATTATCTCGCGGACTATGGTCTCCTCCAGATCCATAGCCCTTTCCACGATCCTGCGTTTTTCCCCCTCCAGCACGTATATCAATTCATCCGGGCTTTCTTCGGGGGCAATCTTCTTCCTGAGCTTGTCGTAGAAAACTGCCGCGGGGGCAAGGAGCAGAGCGATGGCTTCGGCAAACCCTTCAGCGGTGGCGGAATGTCCGACGGGTTTCTCACCCAGGCTGTGGAGCAATATGGCCAGCAGGCCGTTTACAGCGAGCATCAGGAGGGCAGCAAGCCAGAAGGGGAACAGGGGTTCAAAGAGCTTGAAGGAGCTTGCTCCCGCCATCAACAGTGAGGCACCAGCCAGGATATCAAACGAATATCGCCCTCCCTCTTCGGGCTTGTGCTTTTTCAGCCAGATGTTCTTCAGGAGGAAGCTCGCCCAGAAAGCAACCAGGCTTGAGAGCCAGAGAAGGGCATAGCTCATTTTTTCTCCCTTGCCGGGACCCCGTAGACCAGTGCGCCGGGTGGGACATCCCTCGTAACCACCGAGCCAGCTCCGGTTTTAGCCTTCTTTCCCACCTTGACCGGCGCCACCAGCATGGTATCGCTCCCGATGAAGGCCTCGTCTTCTATGACGGTGGGGTGCTTTGTGTAGCCGTCAAAGTTGCAGGTTATGGTCCCTGCGCCTATGTTCACCCTGGCACCCACCGTAGCATCGCCCAGGTAACTGAAATGGTTCATCTTGGTGCCCGGACCCAGGTAGCTGTTCTTGACCTCGGCGAAGTTCCCGATGTGGACCCCGCGGGCGAGATGAGTTCCGGGGCGCAGGTGGGAGAAGGGGCCAACTCTAACTTCTTCTTCCAGCACGGCGCCTTCCACCACCGAAGCTTCTATGACGCAGTTGTCCCCTACGGTGGAATCCTTTATTATGGTCCCGGGGCCTATGACGCAATTTTCCCCGATTCTGGTCCTGCCCAGGATGAAGGAATTGGGGTAGATGATGGTGTCCCTGCCTATTTCAACCCCTGCCTCCACGTAAGTCGCTTCAGGGTTCACGAAGGTGACCCCGTTCTCCATCCAGTAGCGGTTTATCCTGCGGCGCATGGCAGCCTCGGCCAGGGCCAGGTGGACCCTGGTGTTGATCCCCAGGGCTTCTTCCGGATCCCTGAGGGTGACCGTTCGGATGGGGCTTTTCTCCTCAATGGCTGCGGCGATGAGGTCCGGGAGGTAGTATTCACCGCTGGGATGGAGCTTGAGCAGGGGAAGATGTGCCTTCAGCCATTCGGTCTGGAAGCAGTAGACTCCCACGTTCAGCTCGGTGATGGCTCTTTCCTGTGGGGTAGCCTCGGCTTCTTCCACAATCCTGACCACGTTCCCGCTTTCGTCCCGGACCACCCTCCCGAAACCCATGGATTCGGCGGAGTGGACGGTCAGGAAGGTTATGGCCGGCTTCCCCTCAAGGTGTGCCCTGACGAGTTCCTCCACCGTTTCCCTTCGCAGGAGGGGCATATCGCCGTAGAGGACAAGGGTGGCCGGAGGCCAGGACGGAACAGCCTCCAGGGCTTTCATGACGGCATGGCCTGTTCCCAGAAGCTCACCCTGATCGACCAGAATGGCTCTTTCTCCGACGAGCCTGGCAACGGCTTCTCCCCCGTGGCCTATCACCACCACAGGCTTATCGGGGGTCAGAGCAGCGGCAATTTCCAGCACGTATTCCAGCATGGGTTTGCCGCAGAGGGGATGCAGGACCTTCGGGGTCTTTGACTTCATCCTTTTGCCGAGTCCGGCGGCCAGAATTATGACTTTAAGGTCTTCCATCTCTCACTCCTGGGGTAAAAATTGCAGGCCTTCACTTTTAATTTTAGCATAGCGCACCCCCTCCAGCAAGCCTGTTCCTCCGTTGACCGAAAAACGGCCGCCGCAGGCCCCGCCCTTTAGGGCTGGGGACAAGGCGGCCCTTGGTTTCAACCGCGCTTTGCGGTATAATTAAGACGTGAGGCGCGAATTCAAGTCCAACAACAATTACCACGTGGTGTGGTGCCCGGAGTACCGCCGTCCCGTCCTGAAAGACGGGGTGGACGTGCGGCTCAAGGACATCCTCCGCGAAGTGGCGCAGGATCGAGCTGGAGGTCATGCCGGACCACGTCCACCTGCTGGTGGAGGTGGACCCGCTGGTGATCCCGCATCCTGCGCCAGGAGTTCCCGTGGCTCAGGTCGAGGCTACTTCGTGGCCACCGTGGGAGGTGCTCCCCTTGCGACCCTGCGCAAGGTCTGAGATGCCCAGCTTCGTATGCGAGGTTCCCCTGCGGGTCTCGCCTCCTCAGGAGAAGGTTTTGCT
>DAOUCW010000129.1:0-6855 GCA_034431695.1 Anaerolineae bacterium
CGCCCGGTGCCCACCCCTGCGAAGCAAGAGCAGACGCAGGATGTCGCTGCGATCCTCTGTCTCAGGGGTGCGGGGAGAATATACCACAATCCAGCCGGGAGGTCAATCGGCCATAGCGTGGGAATTGTGCAGGGGCTCGTCTTCTATCAGCCTGGCGCCGCTTCAAGTTGCAATTTCGTAACCAACCCCGTATAATTGGGCCAGTCCACCGTAGCGGGAGAAGGCGGATGAACCTGACCAGGAAAGTCCTGCTCATAATCGCTTGCCTCCTGCTGGTCCAGTTCTGCACTTTTTACCTTTCGGCGAGGGCCTTATTCCTCCGGAGCTTCGCCCGGCTGGAGGAGCAATACGCTCTGAGAAGCATAGACCGGGCCATGGCCTTCCTGGAAAGCCAGGAGCAGAACCTCCTGACCCTGGCCAAAGACTGGGCCGCCTGGGACGACACCTATTATTTCATCCAGGAGCCATCGGAAGATTACATAAAATCAAACCTCGTGGACGAAACCTTTGAAGGCCTCAAGCTTAACTTCATGCTTTTCCTGGACTCCTCCGGCGAGTTAGTCTACGGCAAGGCTTACGATCTTGACCTGCACCGGGAGGTTCCCCTTCCGGAAGGATGGAAAGAGCACTTCTCGGATGGTAGTCCCCTCCTTATCCACAGAGGCCCGGCGGACGGGAAAGTCGGCCTGATCACATTGCCCTCGGGCCCCGCGCTCGTTGCCATTCACCCCATAGTCACCAGCGAGGAAAAAGGCCCCATAATGGGCACCTTGGTCATGGGTTGCTACTTCAACGAGGCCTGGGCCGAAAGGCTCTCCGAAATGCTCCACCTGCCTGTCTCCTTCTTGGCCCTCTCCGATCCCCAGTTGCCGTCCGAACTTATCCGGGGGGAGAATTTTGCCCTGCGCTTTCCTGACCCCAGAACTCTGGAAGCCTTTGCCATGCTCAGAGACCTCTACGGCCGTCCGGCCCTGGCCCTGAAAGTGACAAGGTCCAGAGAGCTTTACAGGCAGAGTCAGGTTGCCTTCTCCTACTTTTCCCTCCTCATCCTTTTCACGGGCATTCTCTTCGGAGGCGCTATCCTGATCTTCCTGCGAAGGCACCTCCTCTCCAGGCTGGCCAGGCTCTCCGGTAGCCTCAGGGCCATTGCCCTCTCCGGCGATACCGCATCAAGAGTCCCTGTGGAAGGGAAAGACGAGCTGGCAGAACTTGAGCAGAAGCTCAATGACCTCCTGGCTTCTCTGGAAGAGAGCCACAGGGCCCTCAGGGAAAGCGAGAGCTGGTATCGCCTGCTCGTAAATTCCATAACCGATGGCCTCTGGGTCGTGGACCAGAGCCTCAGGCTGAGAGAAGTGAACGAAACCGGAGCACGCTTCCTGGGCACGAAGAGCGAAGACTTGATCGGCAGGAGCCTTGAGGAGTTTCTGAAGGAGCCGTCCCTCTCCGATTTCCACGAGGCTTTCCGCCGCGCTGTGGAGAGGAAAACCATCCACACCCTCTCCATGCCCGACTCCTCAGGGGAGAGAACCCTTGAGGTCCGGCTCTACCCGCTGCCCGATGGGGCCCTCTGCATAGCCAGGGATGTGACCGAGCTGAAGCAAATGGAGAGTTTTTACCTCAGAGCTCAGAGGATGGAGGCAGCCGGAAGAGTGGCCCTGGCTATAGCCCACGATTTCAAGAATTTCCTCACCCCGCTCCTGGCAGGCCTTGACCTTCTTCTTTCGGGGGCTATACCTCCGAAGGAAAGCCGGGCGCTTCTGGAGGAAATGAAGAACTCCTGCGAGAAAGCCGTAACTTTGACCAGGCAGCTCCTCCTGTTCGGCCGGGGGGAAATTCCCGCCGTGGAGGCCATTGACCTCAATGCTCTCATCGGTGAAATGGAAGGCCTCATCGCCCGGACTCTGGGCGGGGATGTGGAGCTCGTCCTGGACCTGGCCCCGCATCTGTGGCCGATAAAGGCCAGCAGAGGGCATATTGAGCAGATCATCATGAACCTCGTGATAAATGCAAGGGACGCCATGCCCGGCGGAGGTCGGTTAACCCTGAGGACGGAGAATGTTCAGCTCAAGGAAGAAGCTCTGACCCACCCCGAAGCTTACCCCGGGAAGTTCGTCCGCCTGACCGTCAAAGATACGGGCGTCGGCATACCCCCTGAGGTTATGGAGCACATCTTTGAACCCTTCTTCACCACCAAAGGGACAGGGGCGGGCCTGGGGCTGAGTGTGGTTTACAGCCTCGTGAAGCAATACAGGGGCTGGATAGAGTTGAAAAGCAGGCCAGGCGAAGGAGCAGCATTCCACCTTTATTTTCCTGCCCTTGACGGAGGGGAGGCTGGCTCATGGTGATAACTTTGCTCACGGACTTCGGCCTCAGGGATAACTTCGTGGGAGCAATGAAAGGCGTGATCCTGTCCATAAACCCCGGGGTCACCATTGTGGACATAACCCACGAGGTCCCCCCTCAGGATGTATTGGCAGCCGCTTTCCTCCTGGATACAGCCTGGCCCTACTTCCCACCCGGCTCGATCCACGTGGCCGTTGTGGACCCCGGAGTTGGCACTGCCCGAAGGGCCATTGCTGTTGAGACCTCCCGCGCCGTTTTCCTGGCCCCCGATAACGGCCTCCTCACCCCTGTGCTCAGGTCCGGGGATGTCCGCAGAATAGTCTCCCTGACCAATCCCCGCTACTGGCTCCCGCAGGTAAGCTCCACTTTCCACGGCCGGGACATCTTCGCTCCGGTCGCGGCCCATCTTTCCCTCGGAGTTCCCCTGGAGGAGCTGGGGGTTGCCGTTGACGACCCCGTCCTCCTGGACTGGCCTTGCCCTTCAAAGCTCCCCGATGGCACCATCGTGGGCCACATCCTTCACATAGACCGCTTCGGCAACCTGATAACCGACATAAAGGCTGAGGACCTGGGGAAGGAAGTGGTCATAAGAGTAGCCGGTAAAACGATCCACGGCCTCAAAAAAACCTTCGCCGATGTGGCGATAGGGGAACCTGTGGCCTACATAGGGAGCACAGGTCGGCTGGAGATCGCCATAAGGCAGGGGAATGCAGCTTTGACCTTCAACCTGCGCCGTGGGGATGAAATTTACGTGGAGGGGCAAGGCGATGGCTAAATTCATCATTGAGGGAGGAATACCTCTTGAAGGGGAAGTCACCCCGAGCGGGAACAAAAATGCCGCTCTCCCCTTGCTGGCAGCCTCTCTCCTTACGGATGAACCCCTCGTCCTGCGGAATGTGCCCCTCATAGGGGATGTTAAGACCATGCTGGCCCTCCTGGAGGATCTGGGGGTTGAAGTGAGCTTCACGGGGGATAAGGAAGTTACGCTCAGGGCCCGCAACATAAAGAAAACATCCCTCAGGGAAGATCTCTGCCGCCAGATACGGGCTTCTATCCTCTTCGCCGGTCCGATGCTGGCCCGCTGCGGGAAAGTCAAGCTTGGCCCCCCGGGCGGAGATGTTATCGGACGCAGGAGGCTTGATACCCATTTCCTGGCCTTCCAGGCCATGGGGGCCGAAGTGGATGTAGATGCCAGGTATTACCTGAGCACCGGAGGCCTCCGTGGAGCCGACATCCTCCTTGATGAAGCCAGCGTCACCGGGACCGAGAACGCCCTCATGGCTGCGGTCCTGGCGAGAGGAACCACTGTGATCCGCAATGCGGCCTGCGAACCCCACGTCCAGGACCTGGCCCGGTGCCTCAATCAGATGGGGGCGAAGATCTCAGGCATAGGCTCCAACGTGCTGGTGGTGGAAGGGGTGGACAGGCTCCACGGCACCACCTTTGAAATCCCCTCCGACCACATTGAGGTGGGAAGCTTCATCGGGCTTGCCGCAGCCACGGGAGGCCAGATCCTGATAAAGAAGGCCGTCCCCGAAAACATGCGGATGTCCCTTATGGTCTTTGAGAAGTTGGGGGTCAGGGTGGAAATAAGGGGGGAGGACATCCTGGTTCCGGCGGGGCAGGAGATGGTGATCAGGGACGAGATGGATGGGGCCATACCTAAGGTGGAGGATGGGCCCTGGCCTGCCTTCCCCGCCGACCTCATGAGCATAGCGATCGTTACCGCTACCCAGTCCCGTGGCACGGTCCTCTTCTTTGAGAAAATGTTTGAGAGCAGGCTCTTCTTCGTGGATAAACTGATCGCCATGGGGGCAAGGATAATCCTGTGCGACCCCCACCGGGCAGTTGTGGTGGGGCCGTCCAGGCTTCACGGAGAGCAGGTTTCAAGCCCGGATATAAGGGCAGGGATGGCCCTGATAATAGCCGCCCTCTGCGCCAGCGGACGGAGCGAAATACTGAACATAGAGCAGGTTGACCGGGGCTACGAAAACCTGGACGAAAAGCTCAGAGCCCTCGGAGCCAGGATTGAAAGGGCAAACTGAGGGCTTTCCCTCCTTCCGGGAAGAGCCAGAGGCCGGGAGCTCCCTTGCATCCCCCGAATTGCTAATGCCCGGGTGGAGTGATATACTATTGGCATGAAAATCCTGCAGAAGAAGGGGGGCGTGATCGTGAAGCTTTCAATCATTGTGCCGGTTTACAACGAAAAAGCCACCATAAGGGAGATCCTGAACCGGGTGAGGGCGGTGGATGTGGGCATGGAGAAAGAGATAATCGTGGTGGACGATGGCTCCCAGGACGGGACCAGGGATATACTGCGGGAGGAGGAAAAGCGCGGCGATCTGAAGGTCATCTACCACGAGAGGAACAGGGGCAAGGGGGCAGCGGTGAGGACGGGCATAGCCTCTGCCACCGGCGATTTCATCATAATCCAGGACGCCGATCTGGAATACGACCCGCAGGATTACCCCGCTCTCCTCAAGCCCCTCCTTGAGGGCAAAGCCTCTGTGGTCTACGGTTCCCGTTTCCTCGGGGGCTCTGGCTCGGCCATGATCTCGCTCCACAGGTTCGGCAACAAACTCCTGACCTTCGTCACCAATCTCCTCTACCGGGCTTCCCTCAGCGATATGGAGACCTGCTACAAGCTGTTCAGAGCCTCTGTGATTAAGTCCATTCCCCTCCGTTCCAACCGCTTTGAGATAGAGCCGGAGATAACGGCCAAAATCCTGAAACGAGGATACAAGATCCTGGAGGTGCCCATCCGCTACAGAGGCCGGGAATTCCACGAGGGTAA
The DNA here is from genome assembly GCA_034431695.1 of Anaerolineae bacterium. Classification (GTDB taxonomy): domain Bacteria; phylum Chloroflexota; class Anaerolineae; order SpSt-600; family SpSt-600; genus SpSt-600. Next base: position 5,138 of record DAOUCW010000129.1, read on the forward strand.
GAAGATTTCCTGGAAAGATGGGTTCAGCGCCGTCTGGACCCTCCTTAAGTATCGCTTCACCGAATGAGGGGGAGAAATGTGCGGCATAGTCGGCTACATAGGCCCCAGAGATGCCAGTGCTGTAGTCTTTGAGGGGTTGAAGCGTCTGGAATACCGGGGCTACGACTCGGCCGGGTTGGCCGTCCTGGAGAGAAACGGCCAGATCGCCATCCGGAAGGAAGTGGGCAAACTGGTCAACCTGGAAAAGCTCCTGAGGGAGCAACCCGTTTCCGGTAACATAGGGATAGGGCACACCAGGTGGGCAACCCACGGCCGACCCACCCAGTATAACGCTCACCCCCACACCGATTGCTCTGGAAGGATCGTGGTGGTCCACAATGGGATCGTGGAAAATTTCCTCCCCCTTCGCCTCCGCCTTCAGGAGGAAGGCCACGAGTTCGCCTCCGAAACCGATTCCGAGGTCATAGCACATCTGGTGGAAAGTTACGTGGAGAAAGGGGACGACCTGGTGACCGCCGCCCGCAAGGCTCTGTCTCAGTTGCAGGGTGCCCAGGCCATCGTCCTGATGAGTTCTCTGGAGCCGGATAAGATCATCGCCGCAAGGCTCGGAAATGCGGGGGGTATAGTGGTGGGCATCGGGGAAGGGGAAATGTTCGTGGCCTCCGATATGCCTGCCATCCTGGAGCACACTCGCAGGATGGTCTTCCTGGAAGACCGGGAGATGGCCGTGGTTACTTCCACCGGAGCCTGGTATATCAATCTGGACGGCGTCCCCATAACCAAGGAAGCTCATACTATCCCCTGGGACCCGGTGGCTGCCACCAAAGGGCCATATCGTCACTTCATGCAGAAGGAAATTTACGAGCAGGCCAGGAGCCTGGTGGATACAATACGCGGTCGGGTTGATTTTGAGAAAGGCGAAGTCCTCCTGGACGATTTCGGGATCCCACCCGAGGAGCTGAGGAGCTTCAGGCGCATGGTGATCGCAGCCTGCGGGACTTCTTATTATGCAGGGCTTGTGGGCAAGTTCCTGTTTGAGAAGCTGGCGGGCATTACCGTTGAAGTGGATTACGGTTCAGAGTTCCGCTACCGGGATCCCATCATAGGCCCCGATACCCTCCTTCTGGTCATAACTCAATCGGGGGAAACGGTGGACACCCTGGCGGCCATGGAGGAAGCCCGGCGCAAGAAGGCCAAGATCGCCGCAATAGTCAACGTCATCGGGAGCCAGGCCGCCCGCCTCGCCGATGGGGTCATTTACATGCAGGTGGGGCCGGAAATAGGCGTAGCCTCCACCAAGGCCTTCACTGCTTCCCTTGTGGACCAGTATATCCTGGCCATCCACATGGGGAAAATAAGGGGGGTCCTGAGCCAGGAGCAGGTAAAAGCCCTCCTTGAGGACCTGATGCGTCTGCCATCCCTGGCGAGCGAGGTCCTGAAGCACGGGACAGAATACGAGGAGCTGGCGCACAAGTTCCACGATCGGGAACACTTCCTCTACCTGGGACGGGCCATAAATTACCCCGTTGCCCTTGAAGGAGCCCTGAAGCTCAAGGAAATTTCCTACATCCACGCCGAAGGCTACCCTGCCGGGGAAATGAAGCACGGCCCCATCGCCCTCATTGACGAGAAAATGCCGGTGGTGGCCATCGTCACGAAGGACCATGTCTACGACAAGATGGTGAGTCAGGTGGAGCAGGTAAAAGCTCGCGGGGGGA
>DAOUCW010000130.1:0-2402 GCA_034431695.1 Anaerolineae bacterium
CGGGGGTGCTGCTGAACGCGATGGGGAAACCCGCCCTTGCGGCGACGCTCCTCTGGGCGCAGGTGGGGGTGCTGGGCATTGCCGGCCTCCCGCTGACCCTTCGCTGGGGCGCTCTGGGAACCTGCGCGGCCGTGGGGCTGGCGCTGCTGGTGGGGATCCTCCTGGCCTACCACTACATCCGCCAGGAGGTATCGGTAAACCCCGGCTCGGTCCTGGTGGTTCCCTTGCTGGCTGGCGCGGTGACTCTGGCCGGCTATGCCGTTGCCCTCCACTTTGTCCCGATGGACGGCCTGGGACTGCTGGCGCGGCTTCTGGTCAAAGCGGGCTGGTCCGTTGGGGCCTTCTACGCGTTGGCTTTTGTCCTGCAGCCGCGGGAGATGGGAGAACGGGCGAGGTATGTGTGGGAATTGACGCGAGGAGGCAGGAGGGAATGGGGGAAAAGTTAAACCTGCGCAGGAAAATCGGTTCCAGGATCCTTGATGGGCTTTCGTTTCTGCCTTATTTCAAGGGTAAAGGATTGCTGGCCCTGTGGACGGTTCGGCTATTCGGGCGCTCTGAGCCGTTGGCGATGAGGCTTCCCAATGGTGCCCGGATATGGATCGGTAATGATAACGCGGGGCACATGGTGCTTCCTTACTGCATTGGCAAATACGAGGCCGAACTCACGCGGCTTTTTCTGAAGTTCCTGCGCCATCTTCATCCTGGCGAGAGTGTAGTGGACCTCGGCGCAAATGTGGGCTATTACGCTGTTATGGCGGCATGGCATCTCCGTTCTTTTCGCGGAAGTCGGGTTTTCGCTTTTGAACCCAACCCTCAAGCGTTTGTTTACCTGGAGCTTAACAGGATGCTCAATCACCTGGACAATTTGGTTGCTGTGCAGCAGGCAGTAGGCGACCGGGAAGGGAGGATGACGCTCTACCTGAATCCAGGTGGCATCACCTTTGGTTCTTTGCGGTCATATCTTCCGCACCTTACAGAATCGTGCGAAGTTCAGGTTACCACCTTGGATAGATTCCTGCAGCAATATCCGGATAGCAGAATCAGCCTGATGAAAATGGATATAGAGGGGGCGGAGCTGCTGGCTTTGCGGGGTGCCCAGAAGTTGCTGGAGGAACACCGGCCTGTTATTTTCTATGAAGAGAATGAAGAAGCATATCAAGCATTCGGTTACACCGTGGAAGAGGTGCGAAGCTTCTTGCAGGGGTTTGGTTATCGCTTTTACTTCTTAGAGCGGACAGATGTGCAGAATGTTGTGGCTTTCCCGGAGGGGATTAGATGGCCAAAATCAGTGTGATCATCCCCTGCTACAACCAGGGGGAGTTTCTGGCTGAAGCCATACGTAGCGTGATAGCGCAGGAGTATCCGGACAAGGAAATCATTGTAGTGAATGACGGCTCCACGGATAATACTCGTGAAGTCGCTGCCTCCTTTGGAGGTCAAATCCTCTATCTGGAGCAGCCCAACAGGGGCGCTGCGTCGGCTCGCAATGCTGGCATACACGCCTCCCGGGGCGAGTATATCGCATTTCTGGATGCGGACGACGTGTGTTTGCCTGGTCGCCTGGCACGAGAGGCCGAAATCCTGAACCAGCGCCCGGAGGTAGGTCTTGTGGCTTCAGACGCTTATTTGATCAGCATTGCTGGAGAGATTTTAGGACTCAAATCCAGAATCTCCGGAAGCCCCCGTCATCCTGATGATTTCCGTTGGGAAACTGTGGATTACTGTGCGACCACCAGCACTGTGATGGTGCGCCGCGAATGTTTTGAGAAATCCGGGTATTTTGATGAAAGGTTCAAGAAAGGTGGAGGGGAGGACTGGCTCGCATGGGTTCGGATCGCCTGTGATTTCTCAATGGTGTATTTGAAGGAGCCGACCATAGGCTACCGGATCCATTCCTCAAATGTGACACGGGACCTGGAATTCATCAATCAGCAAAACCGGTTAGCTGCTCACCTGGCTGTTACCTGGGAGCGTTTCGCGGAGTATCCCCCTCACTTCAGGGCGAAATTGCTCTTTTACCGTTTCGCTACGGCGTGGCGCGTGGAACCCAAAGGTGTCGCCTGGCGATATTTCTGGATTGCCTTAATGACGGACCCGACCCAGTTGCCTTATGGCTTAAAGGTGATAGGGCGGGGGTTACGGAACACTTTGCGCCGTCTTGCCTGGAGGATATAAGGCATGCGCATCGCCCTGGGCTATCGCTGGTTTCCCACCGCAGCCGGCTACCATATGGAGCGGGCTTTGCAGGCCCTGGGCCATGAAGTGATTTATGTGGGCCTCCCATGCGCCCGGCGCGCCGGCTACGATACCACGGTCCCTGTGGATGAACTGATCGCCGCCCTCCCTCAGAAGCCCGACCTCTATCTCTGGATCGATCCGGCCGGGCGCTACTTCCCGCCCGG
>DAOUCW010000131.1:0-2712 GCA_034431695.1 Anaerolineae bacterium
GTCGCAGTGGGTTCGGGGGGGGGGGAAGGGTGAATTGCGCACCCGGTTAAAAGGAGCGTGAGAATTAGCGGAGCCAGGAGCCTGGTTGCCATTTTCCTTCTCCTCAGTTAAAATTGGGTTTGATTTGAAAACCACTCAGGAGGGGGGAAATGGACCTTGCCCAGTATATAAGGGACATACCGGATTGGCCCAAGCCCGGCGTCATCTTCAGGGACATCACCACTCTCCTCAAGGTTCCCGAAGCTTTTCGGGAGGCGGTGGATCGCCTGGCGGAGCCCTTCATCGGGAAAGGGATAGACCTGGTGGTGAGCGTTGAGGCGCGCGGGTTCATCTTCGGCGGGGCTCTGGCTTACAAACTCGGTGCCGGCTTCGTCCCCGCCAGGAAACCCGGCAAGCTCCCCGCCGAAACGGTCCGGCAGGAATATGCTCTGGAATACGGGACCGATGCCGTTGAGATCCACAAGGATGCCATAAAGCCTGGGCAAAAGGTCCTCCTCTTCGACGATGTCCTGGCCACAGGGGGAACCCTTGAGGCCACGGCCAAGCTGGTGGAAAGGCTCGGGGGCGAAGTTGTGGGCATAGCTCTCCTCATTGACCTCACCTATCTCAAGGGCAGGGAAAGGCTCTCCAAATACCCAATTCATGCCCTGATTTACTACTGAGCCGCAATCCTGATAGCCATAGCCTTCACCACCAGAGTGGCGTAAGAGCCGGGGGGAAGGAGCATCCGCAGGATCATCTTGAGCGCCCCGGGGTTCAATTCATCATCGCTGAGTTCGTAGCCGAGGATCTGGGGGAAAAGGAGGAGCTTCCTTCCCCCACGGCTCAGGTAAGCCTTCTCAAGTATGCGAGCCTTGAAGTCTTTCAGCTCAAGGCCTTCTTCCTGAAGGATTTCCTGAGCCAGGCGCGAGATTTCCGGGCCTTCAAAATTGGCCCTGTGGTGGAAGAAAGGGAGGATCACCTCCGCCAGTTCCCCCTTCAGCTCCTCAGGCAAGCTCAGGTAAAGAGGGAGCCTCTCTCCGGCTATTTCCAGCTCCGAAAAGGGAACGCTTCTCTCCTCCAGCTTTTCCCTGATCAGCCTTCCGGCCAGCCTGTTCCAGAGCCAGCTCTGGTAAGAGGAAAGGTAAAGGGTGAGGATCCTCGGCGTTACCAGGTTCAGGGCTCTGCGGAAGCCAGTGGGGTGATCCTTGAGGTAGGTCAAGACGCTGCGGAAATTTGATGGGGATGGGGCTTCCCTGAGCAGTTCGTCCCATCTGCCCCAGAGCTCTCCAGCTTTGTCCTTGAAAGCCCGGTATGAAGGTGAATCAAGGGGGGATAAAGCCGTCAGGTAGAGCCTGAGGGCTCCCTCGGCATCCCGCTTCAGAATCCTTTTGCCCGGGAATTCGCCTTCGGCGGTCATGGAAGCGAAGCGCTGGCGGTCAAAGTAATTCGGGAGGCCGTCCTCCCGGATTCCGGAAACAGCTCTCTCAAGGGCAGAGCCTGCGTCGGGCGGTATCATCCTGAGGGTGAGGGAGAACTCGTTGGCCTTGATGTCTTCGGGGCTGAGGTGGCGGTGGAAAAACCCCACGAGCCTGGCCGAGAACCCGGGTCCTTTCACTTCTTCCGGCCCTCTGCCCTGGAGGGAGAAAAACTGGCTTGCAATCGCTTTCCTGTCCTTCAAGCCCGGGAACACGATGGCCGAGGGCCTGACCCCGAGGGCTGAAGCCAGGCGGGCATGGGCCTGGAGGGTGGAAATACCTCTTTTGGTGACCTGATAGATGGCATAAGGGCCTGAAGGGCCTGGTTTCACCCTGAGGATTTCCTTCACCACAAAGTCTTCGGGGCGCACCTTGAAGAGCATGCTCACTCCGCAAGGTCCAGAAGTTCGTAGATGTGCTCGCGGGAGGATTTTCCGGGGATTGAGGTTGGGGGCAGGGTGCGGACGAGGGCTTTGTCCTTTATTCTCTCGTAGACGGCGGAGCTTATGAGGATCTGGCCGGGTTTGGCCATCTCCTGGAGGCGTTTGGCCACGTTCACGCAATCCCCTATCGCCGTGTAATTCATCTGCATTGGTGTCCCTATGTTCCCTATGACTGCTTCCCCCACATTCAGCCCGATCCCGAAGTAAAGCCTGAGGGGGAGGACGTTCCGGGCGTGGAGTTCTTCCAGCTTCTTTTTTATCTTCAGAGCAGTCCTGGCCCCTTTGAGGACGTGTTGCTCCTGGGGGAAAGGTGCATTGAAGAAGGCCATAACGGCATCTCCCAGGAACTTGTCCAGGGTCCCCTCTTCCTCCATAATGGCATCGGCGGCGATGGACAGATACTGGTTCAGGGTTTTCACCAGGTCCTCAGGGGGGAGCTTCTCGCTCAGGGCCGTGAAACCCCGGATGTCGGCGAACAGGATGGTTATCTCCTGACGCACTCCTCCGAGCCTGAGGATGGATGGATCGGAAGCCAGTTTCTCCACAACCTGAGGGGAGACGAAGCGGCTGAAAAGGGCTCTTATGTAGTCTTTCTCCAGCTCTTCCTGCTCCTTTACGGCCTGGAGCCTGGCCAGTTCGTAGATGGTTCTCTCCAGTTCTCCGGCCAGCTCCTTCGCCTCCATGGCAAGCCCTGCAATGAAAGCGATGGCTTCGGCGAAAGCTATCTCCTGGGGCCCGCGGTTCTCGGTCTCAATGTAGAGGAGGCCTTTAGGCCCCCTGAGGCCTCTCAGGGGGACCGCCATGCCCTCTTC
>DAOUCW010000132.1:0-4249 GCA_034431695.1 Anaerolineae bacterium
GGTTCTGTTTTCCCCCTGGTTCGTGAAGACCTGGCAATGCGGAGGGCCCTGGCTGTGGCAGTGCTCTACAATCTGGATCGCCTGGCAGTTTTTTTGTTCCTCTTCTCCCAAACCTCCCCCTGGCTTACCCGTCTCCTGATTTTTCGAACAACCCCAACCCCCAGGAGGTGGATCGGCTATGCCAGACCTGGCCTACAGGGATGGAAGCAAGACGACGGTTGGTAGAAACATACGAGAAGACGAGAAGCATCCGGGAAACAGCACGCCAGTGGCACACCTCCCGCCAGGTGGTTCGGAAATGGGTGCGCCGGTGCGAGGGCGGGGGATCTGTCCCGCCGGCCTCACCATAGCCCCCGATGCACTCCTCCAGAGGTGGAGCTGAAAGACAGGATATGGCCGCCATCGGTTGGCCCTTTACCTTCCCCTCACACCATCCGTCACATCCTGCGTAGGCATCGCCCTCCCCAGAAGTGGGTCAGCCGGAAGCCCCTCTACCCAGCCCTCTGGGCCTGGAACGTTCAGGAACCCTTCTCCCTCATCCAGGTTGACGTCAAAGAGATTGCCGACAAAGGAGCACTTGGCACCCATCGGGTCACTCACCTCCGCCTTACAAGTGGACGGCCTGCGATGGACGCACACTTATAGCTATTCCCTTCACCGCACCAATGGCCTCGCTTTCCTCCTCCTGGTCCTGATGTGGCTCCGTTTGCGAGGAGACCTTCCAGTCTGATTGGGGGCAGGAGTGGGGCGTAGGTCATTGCCCTCTCCCGGCGTTTTCTCTCCCCCCTTGGTGGCCAGCTGGCCCGTTATCCCAAAGGCCGCAGGGGATACAACGGACGGGTTGAACGGAGCCACCGAACCGACGATGAGGAATTCTATCAGCCTTACTTCCCGGGAATTCCTTGCTTATGCTCATCGGTGGGTTTACTTGGACAATGTCCTTCGTCCCCATTTTGGAGAAGGGATGAACGGCCGGCCCCCGTTGTCTGTCCTGCAGAGTCTGGGATACACCGGCCGGGAAACCATTGCTTTCTTTCCACCCCTCATCCTGGACACAATCAGCACCGACCTCCTGCTTGCTTGTGACCCGGAGGAGGGTAACGATCTATTGGCCAATTACATACCCCCCAGCATGAGCAACTTTTAAGTTTGAACTTTTCGGAAGTCTTTGCTATAATATTTTAAATTGGAGGTGCGATATGACCAAGACGGATTTGCTGATACTTGGGTTGCTGGTGGATAAGCCGATGCATGGCTACGAGATAGAGCAACTATTGAAAGCTGAAGGCATCAAGGAGTGGTTCAATGTCAGTATGCCTTCAATATATTATTCTCTGAAAAAATTGGCCGAGGAGGGCCTGGTTGTCGAAAGTGTATTGCCTGGAGGCAAGGCCCCGTCCCGTAACATCTACCAGCTCACCGAAGAAGGACGCATGGCCTTTTTCAAAGTGATGAAAGAAAAGCTGGCTTCACCAGAGCAGTGCGCCCTTGGCCATGAGTTGGAAATTTTATTCATCAATAAGCTGCCCCTGGAAGAGGCTTTGAATTCGCTCGAGAAGCGCAAAACTGCTTTGAGCCAACGGCTCAGATCCATTCAGGATAAAGTAGGAACAAATGCCGAGAAAACTTCTCCTGGCAGGGCTTTTCTCCAACATTTGGTCTCTCATATAGAGCTGGATATCCACTGGCTGGATAACATCATAAGATGCATCAAGGCTGGCCATGAGAGCCTGGCCGAGATCTCCAGCCCCGGGAGAGGGTTAATGCTCCTCAGCGGCGACCTCAGGGATTATCATTTCCCCGACCTCTTGCGCCTGATCGCTTCTGGAAGTCACAGCGGCACCATCACCGTAACTGACGGCATCTCTAAGCGGACTCTAAGCTTCCACCGGGGGAAGCCCGTTTGCGCCACCTCCGCCCGTTACGTGAACGGGCGCCTGGACTACGTCGCCGATCCCGAGCAGGTTATGAAGGACATCTTCGACCTTTTCCGTTGGCAAGAGGGGGCTTTTACCTTTGACCAGACAATGGGCCCAGAGGAAGGTTGCACCGTCATAAAGATGAATGTGGAAAATTTCATCCTCCAGGGGACCCGATGGGTGGACAGCTGGGATATAATCCGCCACCTGGTTCCTTCCAGTGAGATGGTATTTGAAATCTGCGCTGAACCCGAAAAGCTGGAAGCGCTGGAATTGGAAGAACGGGAAAAAGCAGTCCTCAGGGTTCTGGACGGGTTAAAGGATGTAGCTGCGGTGGCCAGGGAGATAGGTTTGAGTCTGTTTGACACCAGTAAAATCATCTATTGCCTTGCCGCCGTGGGAGTGGTGCGTCCGGCTAATCTGGAGAAAATACGCCTGCGTCGCGCCTTTCGGGAGATCTCCGAACTCCTGTGTCAGAGCACTTATGCCTGGCGCACTGCACCTGATGATTTCTCCTGTGAGGAGCAGGTTAATGAAAAAGCCTCCCACTTGCCTATATGCCTCAACCACAGCCGTATTGAGGACAGGACGGACCCCCGTTTGAGTGCGGATAAACTCGCTCAAATTTACCGGGAATTCCTGAGCCTCCAGCTCGAGGTGGTGAGCAATCGCTTTGGGCCTTCAGCAGCCCGCTCCTCTTTTCAAAATGCTTTAAAGAGACTGGCGCCAGACCTTTACAAAGTGGCCGTGAAATTCGGTCTGACTTCCTTGCTGAGTTGAGCACTCTCTGGACTGGGGAAGGGTGTTTTCAATTGCGCACGGCGTAAACGGCTGCCTCAGCTCTGGACGGAGTCTTACGCAATTACGGATTATCTTCTTGCTGAGGAAAAGGGCTTCTGCCCCGGACGATGAAAGCGAGGATTTGCAATTCCCTTTCGGTGAGTTGGGCGAAAGCTGATTGACGTTCTCTCTGTCCAGCCTCACGCAAGCGGGAAAAAACCCGGGGTCTCAGAGATGGTGCGAGGATACTCTCCCCTCTTCGGACCTTTTCCAGTGCCCTCGTAGTTCGGCACTGCCACCCCCTGGGGTGTGTCCCAATTTTGTCGGTGAGGTAAAATAAGAGGGAATAGGGAGCAGGGGGTGCGAGATGAAGAAACAAAAGATACAAGAGGTTTCGGCCGAAATCGCTCGCTCTGTGGAAGGACCACCCACATTGCACGCTGGAGGAACTGGAGGAGCGGGTTCAGAAATGGAAAACCCAGGCTGCCGCCCAACTTCTGGAGGAAGCCATAAAGCAACAGGGAGCCGGGATGCTATCTGAGGAGAACTTCAGGGGTATCGGGAGCGAGCTCATTCGGGTGACACGGGCCTACTTCACCTGCGAGCGGTGTGGGGCAGGGTTTTTTCCCCCTGGACCAGGAGAAGAGGATTCGGGGCGGTTGGAGTGAGAAAGGACTCCGAGGCTCTGAGTTCCTATCGGGAAGCGGAGGAGGCTCTGGAGAGGCTGGCGGGGTTGTCGGTCCCCCGGAGCACGATTCACCGGCTGGTGCAGGAGTATGGGGGACGCCTGGCCGAGCGACGCCGGGAAGAAGCGGAGCGGTTGTGGGAGAGCGGGGTCCGTGGAGAAGAGATTCCGGCACCGAGGGAGGGGGAGAAGCCAATCCTGGGGATCGGTCTGGACGGTATGAAGTTGCTTTGAGTTTGGCCTGGGGAGGGATGGAGAGGTGGAAGTGCGTAAGATAGGCTACTACATGGAAATCTTTCGGCGGATGGTATGGGGTTATGCTTAGAGGGGAAAGCGATTGTGCTGGGGGATAGGGCGGCGTGGATAGACAGCTTTGCCGAGACGTATTGTCCCAATCGGGTGCGGATAGTGGACTGGTATCATGCGATGGAACACATCTGGGCGTTAGGGAAGGAGGCGCTGGGAGAGGGAGCTGAGGCGTGGGTGAAGAAGGTGGAAGAGCGATTGTGGCGGGGGGATGTGCGAGGCGCTTTTGGCTACCCGGTCGGAGTGGCGAGAGGGGATCGGCCGGACGGCCGATTATTTTCGGGAGCGGGCGGAACAGATGAGGTATCCCGCATTTCGGGCGGCGGGTTATCCGATAGGGAGCGGGGCGGTGGAGAGTGCCTGTAAGGGGATTAGTTGGCGGTGTAAGAATCGGGGGCAGCGGTGGAAAAAGGAGGGGTTGGTGGCCATTTTGGCGTTGCGGAGCGCCGGAATGGGAGGCAGAAGTGAATGGAAGTGGGCATGGGAACAAATTTGCCGGGCCAATTGACCCTTCCCGACAATTTTGGGACACACCCAAAAGCGTGGAGAATTTGCCCAG
>DAOUCW010000133.1:0-8454 GCA_034431695.1 Anaerolineae bacterium
CACCCCAACTCCAACCCCCGTTCCCCCAACTCCGACTCCAACCCCGACTCCGGCTCCGGCGGCCACTCCCCAGACAGGTTACGGGTTACCGCTGCTCGCCGTTGGGGCAGGCCTCTTCCTGCTCATACTGCTCCTCAGGAAACTTCGCTCGTGAGGGAAGCATGGAAGAGCTGATCCTTGAAAGCCTGGAGGAAGGCAAACTCCCCTGCGAAAAAGCTTTCGCTATAGCCCGCAAGCTCCGGGTGAAGCCGTTAACCGTGGGGCAAAAAGCCGATGAAATGGGGATAAAGATAAGCCGGTGCCAGCTTGGCCTCTTCGGATACGGGGGCAAAAAGCTGGTTTCCCCAATGGCTGAAATCCATCCCGAGCTGGAAGAGGAGATAAAGCGCTGGAGCAGGGAGGGGAAACTCACATGCGCACAGGCCTGGGCTGTGGCACGAAAGCTTGGCCGGAGCAAACTTGAAATCTCAAAAGCTGCTGAAACCCTGGGTATCCGAATAATTCAATGCCAGCTCGGATGCTTCTGAGGAGGACCCATGCGAGTAGAAGTCTGGCTCTATGGTTCTCTGGCGAAATACGGCGGAGGTGAACACTACGCAAAGGTAGAACTGAACCTGCCTGAAGGCTCTACAATTAAAGACCTGCTGGACCAACTCGGCATTCCCGTGGAAGAACGAGGGATAACATTCATAAACAGCCAGCTTTCGGCCATGCCCGGTTTTTACCCCGACATGGATGTGAAGCTCAACGAAGGCGATAGAGTGGGGATCTTTCACAGCAAAAGCATGTGGCCATTCCAGTATCGCTTCGGAGCCAAAATGCACCCCGCCTTTGAAGAGGGCATAAGGAAGGGGGAAACTGGATATATACGCCATTCCTACCGCTGAGGGAGCGACCAATCGGCCTGTGTGAGCGTTCACACGGATAAGGACGATGGGATGCATTGATGCTTACAATCGCTCAATAAGCTACCTCCGAATATCCGTAACAGACCGGTGCAACCTCCGCTGCCTCTACTGCATGCCGGAACAGGGAGTCCCTCTGAAACCGCACCACGAACTCCTGACCTTTGAGGAAATCACCCGAATCGTGAAAGTAGCTGCTTCCCTCGGGATAACCAAAATCCGCCTCACCGGAGGAGAACCCCTCGCCCGCCGGGGCATCGTTGAACTGGTAAGGATGATCGCCTCGGTCCCGGGAATTGAGGACCTGGCCATGACCACGAATGGAACCCTTCTGGCTGCTTTCGCCCATCAGCTCAAAGAGGCCGGCCTCCACAGAGTGAACGTTAGCCTTGATACCCTCAGACCCGAACGCTTCCGCCAGATAACCAGGATCGGGAACCTGGAGGATGTCCTCCGGGGGCTGGAAGAGGCGAGGAAAGCCGGCCTGACGCCAATCAAGATAAACGTGGTGGTCCTGGATGGATTCAACCGGGACGAAGTGGTGGATTTCGCCCGCCTGACCCTGGAAGACGAATGGCATGTCCGTTTCATTGAAGTGATGCCGGTGGGAGACGAGGCTGAAAGCAACATCGGCAGATTCATCTCAATGCGAGAAGTCCGGGAGGAAATTGAGAGGACCTTCGGGCCTCTAATGCCTGCGGACCTCAGAGGCAACGGACCGGCCCGCTATTTCCGACTGGAAGGGGCAAGGGGCACCATCGGCTTCATAACCCCCGGGAGCGAGCACTTCTGCTACCACTGCAACCGCCTGCGCCTGACCTCCGACGGCAAGCTCAGGCCTTGCCTCCTGTCGGATTTTGAAGTAGACATTAAAGGGGCCCTTCGCTCCGGGGCTACCGATGAGGAACTGAAGGACATAATCGTAAAAGCCGTCCACCTCAAACCCGAACGCCATTCCCTGGAGCTTTCCTCCTTCCCCAGAGGGAGGGCAATGGCCGAAATCGGCGGATGAGGAGAGGCAGGGATGGAGGAGATCTTCCGGGAGATAACCAGAGCGCTGGAAAGGGGCGAAAGCGTAGCCCTCGCCACCATAGTGAAAGTCAGCGGTTCGGCCCCCAGGAAAGAAGGGGCCAAGATCCTGGTCCGGCCCGACGGTTCCACCGTGGGCACCATAGGAGGCGGTCCCCTGGAGAACACCGTAATACAGGAAGCCCTTAAGGCTCTCGCCGAAGGGAAGCCTCGCCTCCTCCACTACGGCCTCAGGGCCGACCTCCACCCCGAAGACCTGGGAGTATGCGGAGGGGATGTGGAGATCTTCGTGGATGTGATTTCCCCCACCGAAACCCTGCTGTTAGTGGGCGGGGGACATGTGAGCCTGGCCTTAGCCAAACTGGCAAAAGAGTTAGGTTACCGAATAGTCGTCCTGGATGAGAAAAGCGAATTCGCCTCAAAAGAGCGCTTCCCCTTCGCCGACGAAGTGCAGGCTGGTGAACTCGCCTCGCTCCTGGAAAACTTCCCCATCACCCCCCACACCTGGATAGTCATAGCTACAAGGTCCCACGAAACCGATGCCCTCGCCCTGGAAAAAGTTTTGAACTCCCCCGCCTCCTACATAGGATTGCTCGGAAGCCGCCGCAAAGTGGCCCTCATCTTCAAGAGGCTGAGGGAACAGGGCTTTGAGGAAAGCCTTCTGAGCAGGGTTTGCGCCCCGATAGGCCTGGACATAGGGGCCGAAACCCCCGAGGAAATCGCCATAAGCATAATGGCAGAGATGGTCCTGCACAAACGAGGTGGAACGGGAAAACCTCTGAGCAAACTCCAGAAGGAATGAGCCTGTCAGACCTGACACGGTAACCGGGAGGGGGAAGTGGGAAAGGGGCCGGTAGCTTTTGTCCTGAGCGGAGGAGGAAACAGGGGAGCTCTGGAGGTGGGAGCCCTCCAGGCTCTCTTTGAACATGGGATAAATCCCGATATACTTGTGGGCACATCAGCCGGGGCAATGAACGCCGCCTTCATCGCCACCGATCCAACCCTGGAAGGGGCTTACAGGCTCGGCGAACTGTGGAAGAGCATCCGCCGGGAAGATGTCTTCCCCGGCAATAAATTCACCATGTTCTGGCGCCTCGTAACGGGCAAAGATAGCCTCTTCCCCAGCGACCAACTCCGCCGCCTGGTGGAAAAATACATCCCTCCCGATAAGAGACGCTTCGGCGATCTGAGCGTCAGGCTATACATCACCGCAGCTAACCTCAACACAGCCACCCTATACCTTTTCGGCGATGACCCGGATGCCCTCCTGGTGGATGCGGTCATGGCCAGCGCTGCCCAGCCCATCACCTTCCCCCCGGTGGAATACAATGGATGGCAGTTCGTGGACGGCGGAGTGGTGGCCAACGTCCCGATAGAAGTGGCCATAGAGAAAGGGGCAAGGGAAATATATGCCATAGACGTGAGCTACGGCGGACAGGTTGAACCCCGGGTCAAGGGCCTGGTGAACATAGCCCGGCGCTGCATCACCATAATGCTCTATGAGCACCTGATAGAAGACCTGGAGGATGCCACCGCCAACCCCGAAATCACCCTCCACCACATCAAAATAACGGCCTTCGCCGGCCTTGACCCCCGGGACTTCTCAAAAACGGCCGAGATGATAGCCGAGGGCAAGCGCACAACGGAAGAATACCTGCGCTCGCCTGCCCCGGGGTATCGGCCCACAATTCGCCCCGAAGTGGCCGTCCAGGCTCCACCCGGTTCCCGCCCCTGGCGACGCAGGAAGAGAAGAACCACCGGCCAGTGACCTGTCCCCGAGGGGGTGATAGGCCTTGAGACCACGCAGAGTTCCGACCGCCCTCCTGCTGACCCTGATCTTAGCTTTGAGCCTCGCCCTCCGCCTCTACAACGTAAACTGGGACCAATTCCAGCACGCCCACCCCGATGAGCGCTGGATCACCATGGTGGCAGTGGAAATGAGGCCGCCCCGGACCCTTTCGGAAGCCCTGAACCCCCACCTCTCCCCCCTCAACCCCCTCTACGACCCCGATGATAAGGCTCCCAGAAGCTTCGCTTACGGCCACTTCCCCCTCTACATCCTCACAACCCTGGCCTGGCTCCTGTCAGCTCTGGGGAGAGCCCTCTTTCCCAATTCTTTCCTCCCCCTCCTCCCTTCTTACGATTACATCAACCTGCTGGGCAGGGTGCTATCGGCCCTATTTGACACCGGAACCGTTGCCCTCATTTACCTTACGGGAAGAAAGCTCTACGGCGAAAGGGTTGGGCTGTGGGGAGCTGCCTTCGTGGCCCTGACCGTCTCCCACATCCAGCTTGCCCATTACTACGCCTTTGACCCGGTGGCCACTTTCTTCGTCGTCCTCTCCGTTTACTTCTCCGTCAGGCTGGCCGAAGGAGGCACCTGGAAAGATGCTTCCCTGGCCGGAGCCGCTGCGGGACTGGCAGTTTCCTCCAAATTCAGCGCCCTCCCGGTGATGGCTGCCGTCGCCCTGGCCTGCCTGCTCTCCCCCAGGAAGAAGCTCCGGCCGGGATTCCTGGCCCTCTCAGCTCTGGCTGCTTTCCTCGCTTTCGCCATCACTTCCCCCTTCGCCCTCCTGGACTTCTGGTCCTACCTCGTTCAGATCGGGGAACAGGGCCAGATGGTCCGGGGGAAGCTTGACTACCCTTACACCAGGCAGTATCGGGGGACGGTCCCCTTCGCCTATCACATTGAGCAGCAGCTCCGCTGGGGGATGGGATGGGCCCTGGGGCTGGCCAGCTTCGCCGGCTTCGCCTGGGTGGTAGCCCGGCTCCTGCGCAGGAAGAGCCCTCCCGGCGAGATCGCAATCCTGGCCTGGGTTATCCCCTACTTCCTCATCAACGGCTCTTTCATGGTCAAATTCATGCGCTACATGCTCCCGATCCTCCCATTCCTGAGCCTTTTCGGTGCCCTCCTTCTTGAGCACCTTTCGGCCAGAGCGCGGCGCTTCCCCCTCGCCATCATCGTCCTGATCCCCACGGCCCTTTGGGCCCTGGCCTTCGTTAATGGCGTCTACGGCCACACTCACCCCTGGATTGAAGCCTCCCGCTGGATCTACCGCCACGTTCCCCCGGGCTCCACCATCGCCGTGGAACACTGGGACGACGAACTGCCCAAGCCCTTGAGGGATGAGCCATATCCAGGCTACAGGCACATAACCCTGCCCCTTTACGAGGAGGACACCCCCGAGAAGTTCGCCATCATAAGGGAAACCCTGCGCCAGGCCGACTACATTGTCATTGCAAGCAACCGCCTCTATCGCTCAATACCTCGCCTGCCTTTCCGCTACCCCATGACCATCCGCTACTACGAGCTCCTCTTCTCGGAAAGGCTCGGCTTCGTGAAGGTGGCCGAATTCACCTCTTACCCTCGCCTCGGCCCGTGGGTCATCCCCGACGACGCCGCCGATGAGAGCTTCACCGTCTACGACCATCCCAAACCTATAATCTTCAAGAAAGTGCGAGATCTGACCGATGAGGAATGGGCGAAACTCCTGGGAGGGTTGTGGGAAGAGGCAATCCCCGGCCACCTGGGAGGACCACCCGGGAAAGAGCGGAAGCCTTCCCTCCTCCTGAGCGTTCCCGTGGATAAGCTTCCGGTTGTGGATGATTACCGGTGGAACCGTCCAGCTTCCTCAAGCCCGCTCCTGGCAGCCCTTACCTGGTGGCTTGCCCTGGAAGTCATCGGGCTTGCGGCCTGGCCTCTGACCTACCTGCTCTTCAGGCGAATTCACCTGCGAGGCTATGCCTTCGCCAGGGCTCTCGGGCTCGTGCTCCTGGCCTACTTCAACTGGCTCGGGGCAAGCCTCCGCTTCACACAGAACCGGACCGGCACCATCGCCGCTCTCCTGCTCCTCATGGCCACCGCAGGCCTCTGGTGCTTCTGGAGGAACCGGCGCGAAATCGCCGATTTCTACCGCACGAACCGGCGGGACATCCTCCTGAGCGAACTCATCTTCCTCTCCAGCTACTCCGCCTTCGTCTTCATACGCTTCCTGAACCCGGACCTGTGGCATCCCTGGAACGGAGGAGAAAAGCCCATGGAGCTGGCCTTCCTCAACGCCATCCTCAAGAGCGCCCACTTTCCTCCCTATGATCCATACTATGCCGGAGGCTACCTCAACTACTACTATTACGGCCTCTACCTCGTCTCGGTCCTGGTCAAGCTGACGGGAATAACTCCGACGGTGGCCTTCAACCTGGCCATCCCCGCCCTCTTCGCCCTCACTTTCACCGGAGCTTTCTCCATCGGGGTTACGATCGGGAGGAAGCTCAGCACCGGGTTCATGAGCGCCTCCTTCGTAGCCCTTCTGGGGAATCTCGCCCCCTTCCGCAACTTCCTGGAAGAACTGGGCAGAGGAGGCCTGAAGCAGGCCATCGTCGCCTTTGATTACTGGGCACCGAGCCGGGTCATCCCCTACACCATAAACGAATTCCCCTTCTGGAGCTTCCTCTTCGCCGACCTGCACCCTCACGTTATAGCAATGCCCTTTGACATCTTCTTCCTGGCGCTCCTTCTTGAGGCATTCCTCGGAGGGATTGACGGCTGGCGCAGGAAAGAGCTCATCCTGACCCAGATCCTCACCCTGGGGACGGTGGCTGCGATCAACACCTGGAATTTCCCAACCCTGACGCTCGTAGCCACCCTCGCCCTCCTCATCAGCCTCTACCAGGAAAGAGGGAAATGGGAAACAATCGCCCTGATCCCGATCCTCCCGCTTTCGGCTATCGCTCTGTTCTCCCCCTTCTTCCTCCTCTACAGGCCGATGAGCGCCGGCCTCGGGATCGTCCGCCAGCAGACCGACTGGCTGCCCTTCGTCACTTTCTGGGGCTTCTTCCTGACCGCCTCAATCCTGAGCGGCCTGAGCTCAGTGCAGGGGAAAATAAAGAAATGGCCTGCGGTTCTACTGGCTGCCATCGCTTTAGCCCCGGCCATCAAATTCCTCTGGACCCCGCTGACCATATTCCTCGCCGCCGCCTCACTCCTTCTGGGAACATTGAAGGATGATGGAGGCTCGCCATCGGCCAACCGCCATTCGCAATTCGCCGTTCTTCTTGCGCTGGTGGGCCTGACAGTGCTGATGGGGTGCGAGTTCTTCTACTTCAAGGACTTCCTCCAGGGGAGCGAGTATTACCGGATGAACACCGTTTTCAAATTCTACATCCAGGCCTGGGTCCTGCTTGGCCTTGGCCTCGCCCTCCCCTTCCAGGCCTTTTTGGACAGGGAGGGCAAATGGTGGGACATCGCCAGGGCCTTCGCCCTCCTCCTCATGGCTCTATCCTTCGTGTTCCCGATTTCCGGGACAATTGCGAGGGTGCGCGACAGGTTCCCCAATGCTTCGCCTCCCCTGGGGACACTGGATGGCATGGAGTTCATGCGCTACGGCATCTTCTTCTGGCCCGATGAGGCTCACCCCATTGACCTGCGCTACGATTACGAGGCCATCTGCTGGCTCCTGGAAAACGTCAGAGGGACACCGGTCGTGGCCGAAGCACCCGTTGGTTACTACCGCGAGTTCGGAGTGAGGGTCGCCAGCTTCACGGGCTTGCCCACGCTCCTGGGCATGCACCAGAGCGAACAGCGCTACGGTGACCAGGTGGGGAAACGGTCGGAGGAAGCCTGGCAGTTTTTCTCCTCCCCCGACCTGGGCCTGACGCTCAAACTTGTGCGGAAGCTCAGGATCGGGTATATTTACATCGGACAGCTTGAGAGAACCCTCTTTTCCCCCGAAGCCCTGGCCAAATTTGAGGAGCTGGCCAGAGAAGGCTGGCTTGAAGAAGTCTTCCGCAACGATGGCACTGTGATTTACAGGACTTTCCTTTTGCCTTAGGAGGGCAGCATGTTAGAGAAAGAAGTGGGCGAGCTTTTGAGAGAGCTCGGACTGACCCTCGCCGTAGCCGAATCGTGCACGGGAGGCCTCCTGGCCCACCGCATAACCAACATCCCTGGAAGCTCCAACTACTTCATCGGCGGAGTGGTGGCCTACTCCAATCGGGTGAAGAGCGCTCTCCTCAAGGTGAGCGAAGAAACCCTCAATACAAAGGGGGCTGTGAGCGAGGAAACCGCTCTCCAGATGGCCAGGGGAGTGCGGGAGCTCCTGGGAACTGACATCGGGATCGGGATAACCGGGATAGCAGGGCCGGGAGGCGGCACCCCCACCAAGCCCGTCGGGCTCGTGTATGTGGCCCTTTCGGCCCCGGACTACGAGGAGTGTCGCCAGTTCAACTGGAAAGGACACCGGATCCAGAACAAGAGGCTCTCCACCGAGGCAGCCCTGGAAATGCTCTCCAGCTACTTGCGCCGGCGGAGCAGAGATTGATCATCAAGGTAGAGCCTTCCGGGAGCGCTACCTTCCTGGAACTCGCTTGCTCCTCAGGCGTTGCCCTCGTAGCAACGTGCGGCGGACGGGGAAAATGCGGCCGCTGCATCATCCGGGTGACCGAAGGTGAGGCTTCCCCGCCTACTTCCTCCGAACGCCATTTCCTCACCCCCGAACAGATCGCCAGAGGATACAGGCTGGCA